>JAAYCJ010000264.1 GCA_012729815.1 Phycisphaerae bacterium
CCCTCACCTCCCCCACCGCCGCCGCCCGGCTACCACAGCCTGACCGCCACCGTCGCCGCCGGCCAGGGTTCGGTCTCGCCCGACTACGCCGTCTACGAGGAAGGGACCGTGGCCACCGTCACCGCCGCACCGGCTGAGGGCTACGGCGTGATGCGCTGGACCGGCACCGACGACGATGCCTCCACCGCCCGGACCAACACCGTCACCATGGACGCCGACAAGACGGTGACCGTCGAATTCGAGCCGCGCCCGTGGGCCGCCACTCCACTCTTCAGCCCCGGCGGACAGACGTTCCGCGGCTCGATCGACGTGAGCATCTCCTGCGATACGCCGGACGCGCAGATATTCTACACCACCAACGGCAGCCCGCCCGGCCTGACCAGCCCGGAGTACACCGAGCCGCTGACGCTGACGAGCACCACCGTGCTCAAAGCCGTGGCCTATCATCCCGCGATGGAACTCAGCGCCATCGCCGAGGCGACCTTCACCGAGCTGCCGTCGGTGGAACTGACACTGCACCGTGTCTCCGACATCACCGGCATCCAGCACACAGCGGACCCGGGACAACCGCAGACCGTCTTCGCTCCCGGCGAAACCGCCCGCGTCACGCTGACCGCCGCCAACGTCGGTGGAGCCTTTCCCGCCCTCTGCACGCTGGTGATCGCACCGCAAACCGCCCACGCCGCGCCCATCTACGACAGCCACGACCCAGCCACGACCAACAGCACCGAGATCGAGGACGTATCGGGCGGCCTGACCGAAGACGATACGCAATACTACAGCTTCGACCTGGTCATTCCCGAAACCGCGGACGGCCCGTACGACCTGCTCGGCTCGATCCGCCACGCGGACTCCTGGCCGACGCTCTACGAAACCACGCTGGCCGGACCGGATACGACAGACGTCGAAACGGCCTGGATCGCCGCCCTCGAAGTCATTCCCGAAGGCAGCAACACCGAACCGACCGCAGCCTTCCTCGCCGCCACCAGCGTGCTGACCGTCTACGTGGACGCTTCGAGTTCAACCGACCCGCAGGATGCACTGGGCGAACTGGCCGTTCGGTGGGACTGGACCGACGATGGAACCTGGGACACCGACTGGACCACGGTCAAGACCGGCTCGCACGCCTACGAGACCCTCGGCACCTACACCGTACGCCTCGAGGTCCGCGACAGCGGCGGCCTCTCGAACCAGACCACGCGAAACGTCACCCTCACCGGCGGCGCCTCCACCATCACCATCCCATGCGACGAAACCAGCGTCGAGATGCAGATGGTGCGGATTGCAGCGGGCTCGTTCGTCATGGGAGCGCCGACCGGCATCGGCTGGTCCGATGAACACCCGCAGCACACGGTGCAGATCACCAAGCCGTTCTACGTCGGCAAGTTCGAGGTCACCCAGAAGCAGTACCACGCGGTGATGGGCGTCAACCCAAGCCAGTTCATCGGCAACGACCGCCCGGTCGAAAAGGTCTCGTGGTTCGACGCGAAGACATTCTGCCAGCGACTCTCGGATCGCACCGGCCGAACCGTCCGCCTGCCCACCGAAGCCGAGTGGGAATACGCCTGCCGCGCCGGCGGCAGCACCAACTACTGCTACGGCGACGACCCCAATCAGCTCGGCTCGGTCGCCTGGTTCGGCGAGAACTCAGCCGACGCCACGCACGTGGTCGGCGGCAAAGACGCCAACGCCTGGGGCCTACACGACCTGCACGGCAACGTCTGGGAATGGTGCGCCGACTGGTACGACGCCGACTACTACCAGGTCTCTCCGCAGAACGACCCAGCCGGCCCGCCGTCCGGCGCCTACCGCGTGCTCCGCGGCGGATCGTTCCTCAGCATCGCCTACGACTGCCGCGCCAGCGGCCGCGATCGCTCCCGTCCGCTGGGCGCCAGCTACAGCTACGGCTTCCGAGTGGTCTTCACCGATTAGCCGAGGAACGGAACGTCTCAAACTCGGCCAGCAACGCCCGGACTTCGTCCTCCGAGACGTCATACCACTCCTCGTAGGCGTCGGCTACCGCGAACTGCCAGCCGTGCCGCAGGTTCGGACAGTAGACGGCCTCCGCGACCTGGGCCACCGACGCAGCGGCTTGTTCGTGCGCCGTCGGCGTCGCCGCCAGAATCTCCCGGCACCGCTGATTCCGCAACGCCTGGACCGCGACCTTCATCGTGAACCCGGAGGCCAACCCGTCGTCCACCAGAATGACCGTTCGGCCGGATAGCTCCGGTATCGGTTGATCGCCCCGAAGCTCACGGCTCCGTCGTCGGACCTTTTCCCGCGTGCGAGTAATTCCCTCTTGGATCTGATCGTCGGAAAGCCCCAGGTCTGGCAGGAGTTTCTCGTTGAGCATCACCGTCCCGTCGAACGCCACCGCGCCGTAGCCGGACTCGGTGCTCCAAGGCAGCGTGATCTTGCTGACCACCGCCAGGTCGAGGGCCAACTCCAGTTCGCGGGCGACCGTCACGCCCACCGGCACCCCTCCCGCCGGCACCGCCATCACCAGGGCGCCGGAACCGCGGCAATCCTCCAGCATGTTCGCCAGATGCATTCCCGCGTCGGCCCGGTCGCGAAACACGTGAAAACTGTTGCGCAGTTGCGGCAGATCGTGGATCAACAGCTCTTGGCGAGAACCGGCCATATTCATCCCCCTCGGTGCGACACGCTGGTTCGCCCCTCTGAACAATTATACGCGTGATATTATCACCCGCTGAATGGCGCGGCCCACAAGAGCGAAACGGTATTGACACAGCACTTGGATGTATGGTAGAATGCAGGGATCGTAGGGAGACGTGTGTTCCGCAGTAGTCCTGCGGCGCACAAGGGAGAGAAGCCAGAGAGGAGAGAGAGGACGCAGCGGGCGCCTGATTCTTCACTTCTTATGTCTGCTTCTCCTGATAGCGGTTAGCGTTCGGGTGCTTCTGGAGAGGAAGCCCTCGATCCGCGAGTGGTGAGTGGAGAGAGAAACATGAAGAACACGTTGTTTCTGGGTGGACTGTGCGCGCTGGCGGTGGCGGGGCTATGGGGCCAGACGGCGGCGGCGATGATCCAGTATTCCGGGCAACTCAGCACCGCCGACGGCGGACTCAGCGGCACCGGAATCTGGTTCTGGGACGGCGCCACCCTCGCCTGGACGGTCAGCCGCGACGACGACCAGCCGTGGTGCTACCAGTACACCCTGAACGTCCAGCGCGGCGAGGTCAGCCACCTGATCGTCGAAGCCTCCGACAGCTTCACCAGCCAGAACATCTTCGGTGCCCAGGGCCCCTTCGGATCGATCGAAATCAAGACCTTCAAGCCCGGCGGCAGCCAGCCAAACATGCCCGATAATATCTACGGCATCAAGTTCGACGACGCACGGGACACGGACTTCACCGTCCGCTTTTACAGTTGGCGAAGCCCCGTCTGGGGCGACCTGTACGCCAAGGATGGAAAGGTCGGCGGCGTGTTCAACGCCCTGTGGAACAGCGGGCTGACCTGCCCCGACACCGATCCGGATGCGGCACCCTCCTCAGGCTCCCTGGCCTATCACGTCCTGGTGCCCGATACGGTCGAGGTGCCCGAACCGGC
>JAAYCJ010000265.1 GCA_012729815.1 Phycisphaerae bacterium
CGGAGGGGTTGGGCTTCTTACGCACAAACATGCTCCCAGTCTACCTCGGGACACCCAAATCGGGAATGCGCGCCTTGCAAAATAAGGACTTACGGCGGAAATCTGGAGGAGCGTTGAACTCAGGAAGTTCCTCCGCGGCTGAGGCCCGCTCCCTCCGGACCAGACCAAGCTCACCTCTGTTCTCCGGAAGAAGATAAGCACGGAGCACGCGGACCACGCGGAAAAGAAGACGATGTAGACAAAAAAGGACGCCAGACGAATCCCACTACCGAATGTGGTTCCGCCGCCCTCGGCGGAGTCCTCCTTCTTCATTCTGGCTCCTGACGTCTGGCTTCTTTCCCTCCGCGTGTTCCGCGTGCTCCGTGCCGCTCTTCAAGAAGAAGTCGAACGGATTATGGTCTCGCGTCGAAAGAGTCGGAGCCCAACAGCTCGTAATACCGCTGAATGAGCGAGGCGTGGTCGGTCGGCCAGGTGGTCCGGTCCGCGCCTTTCAGGTGCGATTCGAGGAGCTTTTCCGCTGTGCCGTCGGTGCGATCGAGCTGGAACCTGCCAGCCAGCAGCGTGCGGGAGTTTTCGAGGCTGCCGACCAGGACCTCGCGCCGGGCCAGGACGTTGCGGTACGCCCGGCGGTCGAGGTCCGAGAGGTTGGCCCGCATGAGGTTGACGACCTCGTCGAGCTGAAAGTTGCCCCAGTTCTTGCGGACGGCTTGCTGCTGGGCAAGCTCCGTCTTGGTCAGCAGCGACGCCTGCTTGTTCCGTAGGGCCGGCAGATCGGGAATCTGCTTCTGCGGACCGGGTCCGGTCAACCCCTCCGCTCCCGCCCCGGAGAGTTTGCCGCCGCCGGTGGCCCCGCCCGCCGGATCGGTCGATGAGTCTTTGATTTGCCCCTCCTGAAAGGCGTCCGGCGTCAGCCGCGTCGGCGTGCGCCGCCCACCCTTGCCGGTCGCCTCCTGCTCGACGAACTCGCCGCTCGACCGCCCGGTACGCCCCTCGCCGGAACGGCCCCAGATTTCATGTCGATTCGGCAGTGTGTTGCCGGTCACGCCCTTGGCGGAGTAGTTGCTGATCGGTCCATCCACCGCGTCCCAGCCGACGCCCATGTCCAGCGAGTCGGCCCATGTGCTGGTCGCGTCCTCGATCTCGTCGTACAGGTCCTCCTCCTCCTCGATCAGCTCGCCGATAATGTCCTGGAGTTCCTCGGGCAGTTCGGCCAACGGCACGTCGATGGGCGCGGGCGGCTCGGTCATCTCCCACTGGATGCGGTCCGGCCCGTCCGGCAGCCAACGCTCGATGTTGTGCACCAGTTCCTCAGCCAGCTCAAGGCCGACCAGCTCAGCCTCGATAGCCATCCGCACGCTCTTCTTCTTCAGCGCCTCCTCGGCCACCTGGACCTGTGACTGAATCTCGACCAGTTCGGGCCGCAGCGACGCCGACGAGAAATCCTGCTCGATCTGCTTGGCCAGATCGTCGAGGGCCTGCTGAAGGAACTCCTCCCACCGCTCCTGTTCCTGCGCGAGCTCAGCCAGCTTGGCCTCGTCGACGGCGGTGAAATCCTCGGGCGATTTCGCGGTCAGGTTCTGAGCCTCGTGAATGGCTTGCCGCTCGGCGTCGATGAACTCGCCGAGAAGCTCGGAGATGTCGGCAAAGGTCCGAGCGGGCATCGTCGCCGCTGGGCCGCTGGCTGGAGTCTCCTGCTCTTCCGGTGACTCAGCCGCTTTGAGAATTGATTCGAGCGCCAAAACGATCCGCTTCTGCACCGTGGAAAGCTCAGCCGTCCGGCCCGCCTCGGCCAGCTCAACCGCGCGGACCGATTCGTCCGCCGCGAGACGTTCCAGAATCCGCTTGGCCGCCGACAGATCGAGCGATAACTCGCTGGCCGCCAATGCGGTCAACTCGGTGTGAATGGCGCCCTGACCTTCGATCACAGCCGCGATCGCCCCCTGACCCACATCCACGCGAAGCGTCTCAGTCCGAACCTTGATCTGACGCTCCAGCAGCGCGGCGATGCGCTCGATGAACGTCTGCGCCATCTGCTCCCGCGCGTTGGCCGCCTCAGCCGAGACGACCTCGATTCGCCCCACTGGACTCGCGCCGCTCTGCGGTCCGCGATCGGGCAACTCGCGATGGTCGGCCGCCTCAAACCACCACTCGACGACCTGGCCCGCCTCCAACTGCTCCGGCAACCGCCACTCGCACGTGAGCATCGCCTTGGCTGCGTTCGGCTCCTCAGCCGCTGGCTCCAACTCCGTCCCATCGGGCAACCTGACCAACAGGCGGACCCGGGTCAGCCGGTGGTCGTCTTCAGCCCGCCCGGTGAAAGTAACCGCCGATCCGGCAGGCAGTTGTGTGGCCGGGGTCGGGTCGATCGCCCTGACCGTTGGCGGCTGATCGATCGCCACCTTCAGCGGAAAGTACCCCCCCTCGGTGGGCCAGTAGAGCCGGCTCCCGGCAAAGTCCCCCGCCAGACGATACTCATCATCACGCTCCGCAGTCAGTTGTACCATCAACTGACCCGGCGACGCATCCTCTTGCAGATCAAGAACTTGCCCGGATTTCAGCTCGACCTGCAGCCCCTGCGGATCGGCCTTCGGCCGTGCGATCAATGTGATCCGCGTCCCCTCGGGCGCCTCAAGCGGACCGGGGCAGTCGGTCGGGGGCGTATCCCGCAGACCCAGGTACGCCGGGAAACGCAGGGCGACGGAGACCGACACAACGTCTTTCGGATCAACAACTTGCAGCCGATGCCGGTCGCTCAGGGCGTCGCCTACCCGGACGCGGTATTCGGTCTCTTC
This sequence comes from Phycisphaerae bacterium, assembly GCA_012729815.1. Taxonomy (NCBI): domain Bacteria; kingdom Pseudomonadati; phylum Planctomycetota; class Phycisphaerae; species Phycisphaerae bacterium. The sequence continues at coordinate 2,793 of JAAYCJ010000265.1, forward strand.
GCGCACAAAAATCGCCGCCGAGGCGCTCGTCCCGTCAATGGCTAAAGTCTCGGTCGTCTGCCCCTCGGAAGTCTCCACAACCACCTGAGCCTCCGGAGCTTGCGGCGGACCTTCGAAGCGGGCCACGATCCGGACCGGCCGGTGGGCCACCACCACCGCGTCGCCGGGCTCGACGCTCAAAATGCGATACCGCCCGGAAAAACTCCCGTAACTCCCGCGGTACAGGCGCGAAAAGCCGTAGCTGACGGTAGGCCAGCCGAGAAGGGCCGCCACCAGAGCCACCCCCAGGGCGGCCACGCTCATCGCCCCAATTCGCCGCAAGTCTCTGATCGGCAATGCCTTACGATAATCAAAGTCGCGGACGGCCCCAGCGGACTCGCGCACGAGACGGTTCACCAGGCCTTTCGACCAGAACGGCTGCTGGGAAATCTGCAGGGCATTGGTCAGGCAGTTGTGTTCCAGGCCCGCCCGGTCCTCAGCGATTCGGGCAAGGGCGACGTCGCCGGGCTGGCCCCGCCACAGCACGAACCCGATCGCCGCCGGCCCGGCGCAAAAGCCGACAATCCAAAGACTTACGAGCAATCCGCGGCCGACGGAGCCGGGCTCGGCGACCGCCGCGATCAGCGACAGGACCAACGTCAGCGCGGCCAGCGCAACGACCCAGGCCAAGACGATCCGCGCCACCGCCAGCAAACACCACCGGCGACGCAAATCCTCAATCACCAGCCGTACCGTCTGAAGGGCGGGGAAGTCCGGATTGTCAACGCGATGATCGTGCGGGTTGGCGGAATGCTCGTTCTGGCCGTGCATGGGCGGTTCGTTTCCCACCAGTTTTGCCGTGTCCGGGGTTCTCCTCTCTGTTAGATTATACGGCCATTAAGAAAGGTGGTCGAGAAGATGGAAATACTGATCACTGGACTCGCCGAGCGGGTGGATGGAAGCTTGCTCGACGCAAATGATCCGAATCGATGGCGGGCGCTACCGTACCGGGCTGAGGGCTTTGACGGGGTCATGCTGGCCTGCGGCGAAGGCGATCGGCCGAGTTCGCTGACGGTTCGGCTGGGAGTAACCGGCCGGTATGACATTCACCTGGGCGGTTTCGGCTTCATCAGCTTTTGGCGGCTGCGGGCCCGCCTCAGCGGCGACCGCTGCTGCAAGGTTTTTGACCCGCCGCCGCTGGCGTGCATCAGCGAGCCGGTTCTCCACGAGTTTCACTTCGGCCAAGCCGAACTGACCGGGCAGGACCTGATCCTAGAACCGCCGTATCTGTCCTCGCTGCACGCCTACCCCGCCGCTCTGGCCTACATCCGTCTGACCCCGGTGAGCGACCCGCCGCCACCCTCGAAGCCGAAAGTGCAGTATCCTCTGGTGTTCACCAACGACGGCGACGGGATTTTCGGCGAGTTTCCCCATCGTCGCCAGGAGGACCTGCTGGAATCGTTCGAGCGGATCGGGCCCGATAGCTGCGTCAGGATGCTGCTGTGGGGCAACGGTGACGCCGATTCGTGCAACTATCCGACCCGGGTCGGCCAGTACGCCGGCGGCAAGGGCCGGTACTGGAGCCACTTCATGCAGGTTAAGTGCAACAATCTGGCCCTGTGGAAGCGAAACGGCTGGGACAGCCTGAAGGTCGTGCGCGACTACGCGAAGCAGCGCGGCTGGGAATTCCAGGTCTACATCCGCATGGAGGCGTTTCGAGGGCTCTATCCCTTTGATTGGATCCGGTCGGAGTTCTTCGAGAGCCACCCCGAGTGCCACTGTCGCGACGCCCAGGGCCGGCGGGTCGATCGGCTCAGTTACGCCTATCCGCAGGTCCAGGACCACATGCTGGCCCTGGTGTCCGAGATCGCCGGGTACGAGCCGGATGGAGTCTGCTTCGCGTTCAACCGCGGTGTGCCGGTCATGCTGTACGAGCCGATCATGGTCGAGGGCTTCAAAGCCGCCTACGGCCTGGATCCGCGCGAGCTGGATGAACGCGACCCGCGCTGGGCCGACTACCAGGCCCGCGTGTTCACGCCGTTCATGGAAAAGGCCAAAAGCGTGCTCAAGCCGGGTCAGCGGCTCTCAGCCATCGTGCTGGGCAACGAAGCGGACTGCCGGCGGTGGGGACTGGACGTCGCCGACTGGGTAGCCCGCGGCGTCATCGACGACCTTTTCCCGGTGGGCCAGAAGTTCACACCTCAGGATGTTCACATCGACGGCCCCGAATGCCTCGACTTCGATTACTTCAACGCACTTGCGGGCCGGACCAACGTGCGGCTGTATCCGATGCTCTATCCGTGGGCCCTGTTCCAATCCGACCGAGCCAAGTGGACCGCCATGCTCAGGTCCTATCTGGCCGATGGGGCCGATGGCTACGCGGTTTGGGACGCCAACGAGGGCGATCGTTTCGCTGGGGCCAACGCGGTGGGATTGGAGCCCGGCACACCGACCGAGGCGGCCAAGCCGGAGGTCCGCACGGTCAAGCTGCTGGAACTCGAAGGCTTCCGATTCGATCGCTATCACTACTTCGAGGCGATCTGACGTGGCCAACAGCGAAAACAACGCCATCCGATTCCTCGGCACCGGCGGCGGAGATTTCTTCTACACCGACTACCCCGACTGCAACAGCGACTATCTGCCGCGGGTCCGCGAACGTGGCGGCAGGAACCTGCGCTGGGCCGCCCAGGCGTGGATCGCCCCGGACATCCTCATCGACTTTTACGACGATCGGCAGATCAGGACGTTCGGCGTTCCCCCCGAATCGATCCGCCATCTGCTGATCACGCACTGCCACTACGATCACTTGAACCCGCCGGCCCTGCTCGAGTTCGCTTCGACCCTGTCCCAGCCGCTGAACGTCCACGGCATCGAACTGGTCCGGGACTCCCTGGAGTTCCACACCGCGAACCGATGGGACCAAGCATCCGGCCGCTTCCAGCCGCAGCGCATCGCGACCAACTATCGCTACCACGCGGTCCGCCCGGACCAGAGCTTCCGCATCGGCGATACCACGGTCACCGCGGTCCAGGCCAACCACAGCATCAACAAAGGCGTCTGGGGCATCCCCTTCATGCCGATCGAGCACGTCGCCCTCAACTACGTGATCCAGCGGAACGGCAAGACGTTGTTCTACGGCTTGGATTCCTCCTACACGCTGCCGGGAACCCTGGAAACTCTCAAACGGTTCCGTTTCGACGTGGCCGTGCTGGATGTGACCTTTGCCCAGATGGACGTCGAGCCCGCCCAGTCGGGCCATCACAACTTCACGATGATCGCGGAGACCATCGACGAATACCGCCGGGCGGGCATCGTCACCGACGCCACGAAGATCGTGGCCTCGCACCTGTCGGTCGCCCATGTCGTGCCCCACGACGACCTGGTCGATCAAGCCGCGGCCCGAGGCATTACCCTGGCCTACGACGGCATGGCGCTTGAATTCTGATCCGCATGGAAAAGAGCGGCGCGTGCCTCCGCCGCAAACGCTGAACCTTACGGCGTGCTCAAAGTCGTCAGGCGATACGACCAGACCTGTGGGTCGCGATGGCCGATCATGATCTCGGACTCCTCAACGGCGATCTCATCGTCCGTACCCGCCAGCGGATTCCCCTCGCGGTCGAGGGGGACGGCGGAGTTAGCCCGCATTTCTCACCGGGTTTTGCTTTTTTACGATGGGCGCAGGCCTTACTATCTGATGGCAAGTGGTTTGTGAGCAATAAGCGCATCAGACAGGAAGGCCTTGACGATGACAGAGTGTAAG
>JAAYCJ010000266.1 GCA_012729815.1 Phycisphaerae bacterium
ACCTGCTGGCGATGTGTCTGCCCAAGGAGCAATTCATCGGGACCGGGGCGTGGTATTTCCTGATCGTCAACTGCCTGAAGGTTCCGCCGATGGCGAGCCTCGGGCTGATCAACGGGCCGTCGCTGACGTTCAACCTGATGCTGACGCCGGTGATCGCGATTGGCGCGGTGGCGGGGATCTTTCTGGTCAAGTACATCCCTCAGAAGCGATTTAATCAGGCGGTCCAACTGCTGGCGGCCGCTGCGGCGGTCAGATTACTTTTCTAGCCGAGGTACGGTCTACGGCTGTGATCCGCCGTCCGCCTGGACGGGTGATGTTCCGGCTTGACGGAGAAGCCTGTCGGAGAATGAGCCAGCCGGCTTTTCGATAGGGCTGTCATTGTCGGCAGTGGGACTAGGTTTTTGTTTTGGCAGGGCCTTACCCAAAGACTTTTTGATGCGGGCTTTAACCTTCGCTGCTTCTTCGCCTTCTGTGGCGTCTCGCTTGAGTACTTCGTTCAGCAGTATCTTTGAAATCTCGGACTGGTCGACTTTCAGCCCTGGGGCCAGTTTTCGCAGTTCCCTTCTCAGGACGTCGACCACCGGATCGCTGAGGACCAGTGCCGCAAGAGTGAAGCGGTTGAGGACTTGAACCCTCTCGTAGAATTCCCCTCGGACGTCTTTGCTCAGCCCTTCTTTGCAGAGGATGAAAAGCCTCTCCTGGTCTTCGGCTTTGCGCGGGCTGAGCGTCAGCAAGTTGATGCTGCAGACGAGATCGTAGTTTATCGGCTGCTCGAATCGAATCCTGTAGATTTCCCAGATCACCCCGTTGGTCAGCACGACCCACTGCACGCCGTAGTTCGCCCCGTAGTCCACCACCTGGCGTAGATGGTTTTCTTTGAGGTCGATCCCTACGGCCTTGACCTCTATGAGAAACTGTATCTTGCTATCGATCTTCACCGCGAGGTCGCAGTAGGTTCCTCTGACGGCGAATTCGCTGGTGATTTCGAGGTACTTGTCGTAGCCGAATACCTCGCCGAGCATGTCGTTAATGATGGCGACGGTATCCGATTCGTTGAGGTCCCGGTCCTTGGCAATCTGGAGCACGTTCTGGAACTTACCCACGTTTTTTGCCAGACGCTCAGAGACTTTTTTCGGAATCGCCGCCATTTTGTCGCTCCTAACCGCCACGTATGAGAAATGCCTGCAATCCAATAACGACAGCCGCACAAACGGTCCGCCGCCACAACACGACCCAATATAAAGCGAGTGGCATTGCGTGTCAAAGAGTCTCTTATTGTGACTACTGATGAACGGCTTTCAGCGTCGCACCAGTCTTTGCCAGGTCATTTTCTCCTGTCATAGACCACCTTCCCCTCGCGCAGGACCGTGGCGGCGAATGACAGCGGGGTTTTGGCCTGTTCTTCCAGTTCTTCGGGCGTGTAGACGATGACGTCCATCGCGAATGGGTGGGGGCGGAAGAGCTTGTAGATGGTACGGCTGCGTTTGAAGGGCGGCTCGTCGCTTTCCGCGACGACCAGCAGATCGACGTCGCTTTGTTCGTCGGCGGCGCCCCTGGCGTGCGAGCCGAACAGGATGACCCGCTCAGCCCGAACTTCTTCGGCGATTCGATGGGCCACGCGCTCGATGTCCCGGAGCGTCACCATATTTCTACTATAAGTGGTTGTACGGTCGGATTCAAGGTGTCACTGCCAAGTTTCGGCAGGGCACGACCTCTCGACGCGCCATCTTCCGCTTGTGTCCGATACGTCGTTGGGGTTCGCGGGGTTGTTCCATGGTGACGAAAGGCTGGTGCGTCCGGAGGACACACCCTACGGATGGGCTTCGGTCGTTGGTGTTGGATTCGGGGTTCCGCTTTCGTACAATGCATCCTTTGCCGCAGGCAGATCGGTTAGGAGCAGGCGATGCAGAAGAGAGACGGCATGAACTATGCCGCGGAAGGCAGATCGGCGCCGGTGGTCGGGTCCGGGGAGTTCGTTTTCGGGGCGGTCGCCCTGGATCACGGGCATATCTATGGCATGTGCAACGGTTTGACGGAGGCTGGGGCGACGCTCAAGTGGGTCTACGATCCGGACCCAGCCAAGGTCGAGGCGTTCGCCAAGAAGTTTCCGCGGACCAGGATCGCCCGGAGCGAACGGGAAGTGCTGGAGGACGGCGAGGTGCGGTTGATCGCCGGAGCGGCGGTGCCGTCGGAGCGGTGTGCTCTGGGTTTGCGGACGATGGACCACGGCAAGGATTACTTCACCGACAAGTGCCCGTTCACCACGCTCGAACAACTTGGCCAGGCGAAGGCCAGGGCGGCTCAGACGAAGCTCAAGTACATGGTTTACTACAGCGAGCGGTTGCACGTCGAGTGCGCCGTGCACGCCGGCGCGCTGATCGAGCAGGGGGCGATCGGCCGGGTGGTTCAGACGATCGGCATGGGTCCGCACCGCCTGAGCGCGGCTTCGCGGCCGGCGTGGTTCTTCGAGAGGGACAAGTACGGCGGCATTCTGTGCGATATCGGCAGCCATCAGATCGAGCAGTTCCTGCACTACACGGGCGCCAACGACGCGACCGTTCAGCACAGTAAGGTGGGCAACTACAACAGCCCGGAGTATCCGGAGCTTGAGGATTTCGGCGACGCGACGCTGGTGGCCGACAATGGGGCGACGGGCTACTTCCGCGTGGACTGGCTGACGCCCAACGGCGTGCGGGCCTTCGGCGACGGCCGGACGTTCATCCTCGGGACGGAGGGTTTCATCGAGCTGCGCAAGTACACCGAACTGGCCCGCGAGGACGAGCGAGACGTGCTGTACCTGGCCAACCACGAAGGCGAACAGCGGATGAGCCTGTCGGGCAAGGTGGGCTATCCGTTCTTCGGCAAGCTCATCCTCGACTGCCTCAACCGCACGGAAGAGGCGATGACCCAGGCCCACGCGTTCAAGGCGGGCGAGCTGTGCCTGATCGCCCAGCAGCAGGCGGTGCGGGTGGCCTAGCCGACAGGGCGGAGACGGCCCGGTCGGTGCGGCGGAAAGAGACGTGTCATGATGCCTTTTGTGCTCAAGCGGCCAAACGGACTGGTGATGCGGGTTGCGGCGCTGGTTCTCGGCGTTGCGGCTGGGGCGATCGGTTCGTGCAGCGGGTTTCCGGAGACGATCGATCCGGCGTTGGTTTTCGGGCCCGGCGATATCAACGAACTGCTCGACTTGCACACCGACTCCCACGTGGACGCTGGGTGTTCGGTCGAGATCATCGCCGACAACGACCGAGCGTTCGAGGCCGCCTGCGAACTGATTCGCACGGCGCAGGACCACATTAACGTCGAGACGCTGTACTTCGGCGACGACGAGGGCTTGGATCGCGACATCGCCCGCGAGTTCATCGCTCTGCTGGCTGAGCGGGTGGCGGCCGGCGTGGCGGTCAACGTGGTTGTCGATGCGGTCGCCCAGGGCCTCTTCAGCAAGCCGGCACTGCTCGATGAATTGGAGGCGGCGGGCGTTTGCCTTCGGCGGTACGCTCCGCCCGCGGACAAGGTGTTGCTCGATCAGGTCCTGTATCGGACGCACAAGAAGATCCTGATCGTCGACGGACTGCGGGCCCTGGCGGGCGGCCGCAATATGGGCTTTCACTACTTCGGCCACGGCCAGTGGCGCGACACCAGCGTGCTGCTGACGGGCCCAGCCGTGGCGACTCTCCAGCGGGAGTTCGCCCGCGACTGGCAGGCTCTCGGCGGCGAAGTCGGCGACGAGGCTCGATGGTTTCCAGTCCTCGCTGCGACGGGGCCGGTCAACCTTCGCCTGATCGATCACCGCCCGGCGGAGGATGACTTTGACCTCAACACAGCCGTCTTTCTCGCGGTCCGGTCGGCGACGGCGCGGATCGACATCGCGACGCCGAACCTCAACCCGCCCGGCTGGCTGGCCGATGAGCTGGCCGCCGCCGTCGGCAGGGGGGTTCGGGTGGGGATACTGACCAATTCCGAGGCCAACGGCGAGTCACCCTCGGTCTGGGCGGCCTACGCGTTCTGGTTCAAGCCGCTGAGTGACGCGGGCGTCGGCATCCACTTCTGGGATCGCCCGGGCTGCAAGCTGCACGCCAAGACGCTGGTGGTTGACGACCGGCTGGCCATCGTCGGCTCGCACAATTTCAACTGCCGCAGCGTCGCGTGGGACGCTGAGAACGCGGTGGTCTTCACCGATCCCGCCGAGGTCGCCGAGGTCGCGGCCATGCTGGAAAGCGACTTCGCCGATCCGGATGTGTGGGAAGTCGATTCGGCGTGGCTCGACGCCGAACTGGCGGAGCGCGGGGAGTTCTGGGAGTTCGCCCATCAGTTCGGTTGGCTCTTCAAGTCGGCGGAAGAGGGTCCGTGAATCGCGTCGCCGCGGCGACACAAGACCGCTGGTTCCGAGCCGAGCGCCGAAGGCGGTCCTTGCTTTTGTGATCCGCGATGATAGGATGGGGCTGGTGGGAAGGGGCGTGCGCCGCAAGATCAGGAAGACCACCATGAACAGCCAACGTGCACCACGGCCGAGATTTCTGAGATGGGTTCTGGTCGCCGCGATTACGGGCATCGTCATCGTCGCAGCCGTCCATACGGTGCTGCTGCCCGTGCTGGTGCGGCACCGCGTCAGCCAGGAGGTGGCCAGGCATTGGGCCGGGATGATCGTGATCGATCAGGTCCGGATTGACTACGACGGGCCGATCATCCTGGAGGACGTGTCGCTGCGCGACGGGCAGGGACGGGAGTGGGCGGCGGTGCGGCGGGCAACGCTGATGTTGGCCAACTGGCCGGGGCGCAGCCCGGATCTGGTGGGGCTGGAGTTGGCCGGGGCGGCGATCCGGCTGCACCGCGAGGAAGGGGCGATCGAAGCGCCGCTGCGCGTGCCGGAGGAGGAGGACGAGGATCAGACGCCGCTGCGGTCGTTGGCGCTCCACGACGCCTACGTCGAGATTGTGGATGAGGATTCTTCCCATCGGGTCGTCAAGGACATCAGCCTGACGGCGGAGTTGGCGAAAGGCCGGTACGACCTGCGGCTTAAGGGCCGTCCGCCGCAGGCGCCGAACCTGCTGACGTTGGCTGGGACGCTGGACCCGAACGAGGACCGGCTGGTGATCGATCGGGTGGTCTCGGATGTGCTGAAGGGCAAGATCGAGGCGGATATCGTCAAGCGCGACCCGCCCGACGCCCCGGCGGAGTACGACGGCAAGTTCGCCACCGACGCGCTCGATCTGGTCTCGCTGATGCAGACGTTGGGTCTGCCGCGCGAGCGGGCGCGCGGGCAGCTTACGCTGGACTACCGCTTTGCCTATCGCGGCGGCGACGGCCTGCGTGGCAACGGGATGTTTCTGATCGACGACGCCGATCTGCTCCACGTGCCGATCATCACCCACATCTTGGAGAGGCTCAAGCTGCCGGTCGGACAGGGGCTGAGCAAGTCGGATGCGGGTGGCGTGTTTTCCAACAAGGGCGCCGTGGTGACCTTCCGCGAGGCCCGGCTGGCCAACGCGGTGTCGGCCATGGAGACCGAACCCGGCGGCGCCGTCAATCTTCAGACCGAGCATCTGGATTTCTACGTGATCGTGGTGCCCATTGAGGGGGCCCGCAAGCTCCTCAAGTCAATCCCGATCATCAACCTGTTCGTTCACCTGCGGGACCGGTTGACCCGCGTCCACGTCGAGGGGCGGTGGTCCGATCCGCCGGCGACCCTGATCAGGGTCGAGCCGGTCAAGGACGTTCGCGACGCCACGCTCGGGTTTCTGCGCGACATGGTCCACACCGGCGGCGAATTCTCGCGCCAGGCGAACCAGGATCTCCGCAATCTGTTTTCGGCGATGACCGGTGAGGGCCGCGAGTAGACGCAGTTCGGCATTCGAGGAGGATTGGCACGGAGCACGCGGACCACGCGGAAAGAGAAGTGGATTGGGGAAATCGCGCTGACACCTACCGTTTTTGGGCGTTTTCGGTATGCTTGGTCACATGGATGCTGCGGTTGACATCGGGAACAGACCTTCCGTCGACGCGCCCTCTCCGTCAGGCTGGGAACTCGGCGATCTGTGGCGTGTGGCGATGCTTGGGGTGATTCAGGCCGTCTTCGTCGCCTTGTTGTGGCCGCCGTTTCTGACCAATTGGGACAGTTACCTTTACACGTACGCCGCGTTTGGCTTCGAACCGATTCCGCTGGCCCTCGGCCGGTGGCTTTACCCAGCGATGCTCGGTTCGGTGTGGGCCGTTTTCCATCGGCTTTTTTCCATCGATCCCGATGACGCCTGGATGGTATTTTCCGGGGTTTCCGCGGCGGCTGCGATGGTGAACGTGGTTCTGTTCTACGGCCTGTCCCGCCGCTGGATCGGGCCGCGCGGCGCTTTGCTGGCCTCGGCGATCGTGGTGTCCAGTCCGCTGGTGGGCATCTACGGCTCAGCGGTGATGACCGAGACATTCGCGATGACGTTGCTGCTTGTGAGTTTGCTCTTTGTACAAGGCCATCCGAGTCTGCTGCGGACGGCTGTGGCGGGTTTGATGTTCGGCGCCGCCTGCGCCATTCGGGAGCCGATGATCTTTCTTGTTCCGCTTCACTTGGGTCTGATCTGGCGATATGGCCGCGATCATTCGCGCCGCTTCGCCTGCCTCGGCCTTTTTGCTTCGTTGGCGGTCCTTGCGGTTGGGCTCAATACCCTGGCGGGCTATCTGAGCGATCCGCAGTGGGTTGTCCGCTATCATGAGTGGTCGGCTGGGATGCTCGCCGAGCGATCCGACACGGGCCTGGTCCTGCCTCGGCTGTTTCTGGCCAATCTTGTCTGTTACGCTGGGTATCTGCTGACGTTTTCGCCGGTCCTGCCGTTCCTGATGCCGGTTCTCCTGCTGCGCCGGCGGTGCGTTTCGCCCATCTGGTTCAGGCCGCTGCTGCTGGCGTTCGGCTTGTACAGCCTGGCCCAGATCGTTAACCATACCTTGCCGGTGAATCCGCGTTTCGTCATTCCCGCCGGAGTGCTCGCGACGATTCCCATCGTCTGGTCCCTGGGCCGACGGTGGCCGGTACTGTTGCGGTGGAAGGCGACGGCGGCGGTCATTGTGGCGGTGAATCTGTTGTTGCTTGCCGCGGACTGGGATTGGGTCGAGGAATTCCACTTCTATCCCGCGCGGGCTTCCCTCGCCACGTTCGAGACGCTCCATCTGGCCTCAGAGCACGCGGTTCTCTTTCCCGGCGCACTGACTCCGGTGGTTCACTACTACAAGGAGACGCGGGATCTGCCTTGGCGGATCGTCCACTCGGGATGGTCTTTCGATCCGCAGAGCGCCAGGGAGGCCCTGAATTTCGCCGAAAAAGAGGGCTGCCCGGTGCTGCTGGTCGATCCGTGGTTCTGGCGAGACGTGAGTTTCGGCCCCGGCGAACACGAGACCTATCAGCGGATCAACTATGGCGAACGTTCCCCGTCTCCGGTCGCCAACTTCAGTTTGCTGTCGCCCAGGGGCGATCCGCCGGTTACGACAACTCGAACCGCACCGCCACCTGCTGCTGTCCGTCCAGGATCGATTGAGGACGATTGACGCGGACGACTTGGCTGGTGAACACCTTGGCTGGATAGCGGTCGGCGGCAAGACCTTCCGGCGAGGGGAAGTTGACCTCGAGTCCCTCCGCCATGCGGATGGGGGCCGTCAGCGGCAGGCGCAATAGGGCGCCGTTGGACGAGATATTGACGCTTCGGCCGTTGTAGAACTTGCCGGTTGCCTCATGCCAGACGCAGACCGGCCAGTCGAGTTTGTACCGCTTGGCTTTGCGATGTTCCTGGGTTTGGGCTTCCGTGGGTCCCATCGGCGTTCCTCGGACTTTTGACCATTCTCCCTATCGTCTTATCGGACAAGGGTATCGGCGGACTTGACCAAACCCGCCGGCCCCCCGGAGCGGCACGGACCACGCGGAGGGGAGAGGAATTGGAGAAAGAGAACGCTGGACAGCAAGACGCAGAAAGGGGCCCGTCGCCCTCGGCGAAACCTGTTTTGCGAAGCTCTTGCCGTGGCGGATGTTTTGGGTTACAATCCTGCCGGAATGGCCGGCGCCGACGGGGGGCCGGTCGGGAGTCTTCGAGTGACAGGGGGAAATCCGATGCACAGGAAGATGGTCGTTATGTTCGTGGCGATGGGTGTCGTCTGCGCGGCGATGCTTCTGTCGACGCTGGCTGTGGCCCAGCAGGGTCAGGAGCCGGACCAGGGCGTTTCGGAGCCGAACGCTCAGGAGCCCAATGCTCAAGAGCCGACCAACGGCGAGACCGAAGGTCAGGACCCCAATCAGCAGGGCATGGCCAAGTCGCAGATGATGCGGAAGTGCGGGATGATGATGAAGAAGGCTGGCATGTCCGAGCAGGAGATCGCCGCCTTCCAAGCCGTCCACCAGATGCCGATCCACGTGGACAGCCCGAGCATCATCCTGGGACGGGCCGAGGAGTTGAACCTGACGGCTGAGCAGAAGGAGAAGCTCAGGGCCATCGAGAGCGATGCCCGACAGCGGGCCCGCGACGTCCTGGACCAGCAGCAGAAGGACAAGCTCGGCAAGCCGTTCGGTCAGCCGACCAGCCTCATGGACGTCTGCCGCAAGATGCACCAGGGCAAGATGGGCAATTCGATGATGCAGCAGAAGAAGGACCAGGGCATGTGCCCGTGTCCCGCTTGTCCCATGATGCAGAAATCGCAGAAGCAGGACGAACAGCAGGCGCCGCAACAGGGTCAGTAGGGCGGTTCGTCGTCGTAGGGCGCAGCATCGACGTGCGGGTCACCGGGATTGCTGTGGAAAGAACTCTTCGCGCATGTCGCGAAGGGCGGGAAATTTCCGCCGGTAGTGTTCCAGGTCCGCCAGATCGATCTCGGTGGCGATCACGGCCTGCTCGCCGGCGGCCTCGGCCAGAGTCTCGCCTTTGGGGCCGATGATCCGGGTCTCGCCCGCGTAGTCCAGTTTGGGGTCGCGGCCGCAGCGGTTAACCCCGACCACGTAGGCTTGGTTCTCGATGGCCCTGGCAATCAGCAGTGCCCGCCAGTGGTGTGCCCGTGCCGCCGGCCAGTTGGCGATCACGGCGAAGACCGTCGCTCCCGACCGCACCGCCCGGCGAAACGCCTCGGGAAACCGCAGGTCGTAGCAGACAAAGGGCGCGACCTTCGCCTGACCCCAGTCGAACGTGACCACCTGCTCGCCCGGTTCGTAGAATCGCGTTTCACCCGCGAACGAAAACGGGTGCAGCTTGCAGTACCGCGCGATCAGGCAACCGTCCGGCCCGAAGGCGACGGCTTCGTTGCGACCTCGGCCGTCGCGGCTGAGATTCACCACGCCGCCCAGCGTGAAGCACCCGTACCGCACCGCCGTTTCCGCCAGGAACCGCTCAGCCGGTTTCGCCTCGCCTTCGGCGATCCGCTCCACCTCCATGCTGAACCCGGTCGAGAACATCTCCGGCAACACCACCAGATCGCCTCGCTCGACCCGCGCCGCCTCGATCAGCCGCTTTGCCCGAGCCAGGCTTTCGCCCTTATCCTCCCACGCGATATCCAGTTGAACCGCCGCGATCCTCATGGGGTCGTCTCGCTGCGTCCCGATTTCCCGCTGTCCATTCTCCGCCGGACTTTTTCCCAGTCGTGGGCGATCAGGAAGCTCTCATCCATGTTCTCGACCATCCGGACGAATCTCTTCATCGGCACGGCGAAGGTCAGTTCGTCGCTGCGGAGACAGGGACGGGCTGAAACGTCAAAGCTGCCCAGGACCGCCCGTGGGCGCTGGCTGCGGTTTTCCAGGTAGGGATACTCGACCATCGTGCCACAGCCGGCGGCGAACGGGGCGATCACGCCGAACGGGTCCGCCTCCTCGAAATTGGCCAGCGTGAACAGGCCCGCGAGCACGTCCGCTGAGGCGAAGAAGATCACCGCTTCCGGTTCGTCCGACGGTTCCAGAGTGTCCCATCGCTTAAAGACGACAAATCGCGCCGGGGCCTCGAACTCCGGAGCGTTCGCGAGGAACTGCCTGACCAACTCCGGCGTCTTCTTGTAGCGTTCGCCTTCCATGCGGCCGGGAATACCGCAGGACAGGAAGTACTCGAAATCCGGCATCCGCTCGCGCGAAAAACCCAGGTAGTTCCTCGCTCCGCTGCAGCCTAATGACGTCGCGTCCAGCCGCACCGTCCGGCCGCGCCGAGCTTTGGCGATGTCGGCGATCACGCAGCGGTGGCCTTGCGGCGGCGTGATTGTCTCGGCTTCGATCTCCTGGTCGGTGTAGAAGAACACGATCGGCAGTTCGGCCCGGCCGAAGTACCTGCTCCAACGCTCCAGAAACGCATCCTTGATCTTGAAAGCCATCGCGTGTCTCCGTTGATGGTCGAGGCGGCTATGCGTACTTCCCATACTCCCGGCCAACCCGCACCATGGCCCGGATGTTCTCATCCGGCGTATCGCGGCCGCACTGATCGCCCGTCGAGAGGATAAAGCCGCCGCCCTCGCCCGCGTCGTCGATGGCCTGACGGCAGGCCCGCTCGACGTCCTGGACGCTTCCGAACAGCATCACGTCGGTGGTGTGCAGGTTGCCCATCAGGCTCATCCGCCCGTTGGCGATGCGTTTGGCCTCAGCCAGCGTGATATCGCCCATCGGCGGGGCCTCCAGCGGGTTGAGGCAATCCAGGTCCGTCTCCGCTGGGAACGTCTCAACGAGCAGCTTGCTTTTGCCGCACGAGTGCAGCATGGTCGGCATGCCGGCCTGCTTGCACAGCCGCGTGACCTCCTTGACTGTCGGCAGCGAGTACTTGCGAAAAAGCTCCGGGTTCGACATCGTGATCAGGCCCGACGCGCCGATGCAGATGTAGTCGATCGTCATCGGCGCAGCCAAGCACGCCCTGGCTACGTCCACGATCCGCCGGTGGTGGATACTGCACCACTGTTCCATCAGTTCCGGATGGTCGTAGGCGGCCATGATCGCCGCCTCCAAGCCGCCGTCGAACCACTCAAACCACATCGGCGGGCCCGGGCACTCCAGCATGATTCCCCAGATGCCCAGGTCGCCGAACGAGTCGTAGTCCTCCTGTCCGCCGCGCCAATCGACGTCGGCCAGGTCCGCATCGAACCACCGCAGAATCTCCGGCAGGTCGCGCTCCACGTCCTTGATGACCTTCTCGGTCTTCGTGGGCGGATCGCCCGGATAGTAGAGCATCCGCTGACGCAACGTCGTGCCGCCCAAATGGCAGAGCGTGGTCTCCTCGAACCGCCCCTCGGGCATCTCCCGTACCTGGGACTCGTACCGCATTTCCACGCCGCTTCGGCTTTTCCAGTGGAACTGCGGGTTCCAGTACCAGTACCAGCCGTCGAAGCCGAAATACTTGACCGCCTCCACGTACGCCCGTCCCAGCGGAGGGTTGTTGTGCAGGTATATCTGCTCGAAGCTCTTGCCGGTCAGGCGGCACGGGATCATGTTCGAGATGTCCGGGCAGACCGGAACGTGATCGGCCTGGCCGCCGCACATGGCGATCAGCATGCGTTCCTTGCTCGTCATGGAGCTGCTCCGTTTGCCAGATAAGATCAGACCTTCTTCGGATTGTCGTTTTCGCCGCTTTCGCCGCCGTCCTGGTCGCGCTTGCCCGGCACGAACAGCCTGCCTACCGCCAGCGTTGCATCGCGCGACCCCTTGACCACCTTGCCGCCGGCTGAGCCGACGCCGCGGACCACCTGCAATCCGGCGTTCATGGTTCGTCGGCCGACGCCTGGCTGTTCCGTCTCTTCCTGCAGCGGTTCTTGCGGCAACGGCGCCGCAAGAACGCCCTCGGCGGCGGGTTTCGGGTTTCGGAAGAACATCCCCACCGCGCTGCCGGTCGCTTCGAGCACCGCGACCAGCCGGTCGCGGACCTCCTTGGCGGTCGCGCCCGCCCGCACCCCGATCGTCGGCCAGATGTCCTTGAGGAAAATGTCCGTCACATCCGAATAGAACACCACCGCCCGCCGGCGAAGGGTGTCCTTGGCCTCCAGTTCGCTCCAGCCGCGGAACGCCCGGCACCGGGCCATCGCGGTGTGGCCGACCACCGAGGTCATGAACCCCGCCCCGATTCCCTGGGCGATGTCGTCCACGAACTTGCCCATCACCGGCACCTTCGAGCCAAGGCTTTCGAGCAGGCTCTTGCCCATGTTCAGGAAATTCACCGTCGCCACCACGTTGAGCGTGTCGGCCAGGATGCGAAGCTGCTCCTTAAGCCGCGGCCGGCTGTTGTAGATTCGGATGATCCGAATGGTCATCATCAGGTTGCGGTAGATCACGATGCCCAGGTCGCCGGCTTTGTACGGGCTCAGCGTCACCCACAGCATCACGTCGCGGGTGCTGGCCCGGGTCTGCCGGGCCGCCTCTTCGTCCAAAACGGCCAGCAGCGGGCGGATCACCTC
The DNA here is from genome assembly GCA_012729815.1 of Phycisphaerae bacterium. Lineage (NCBI taxonomy): Bacteria > Pseudomonadati > Planctomycetota > Phycisphaerae > Phycisphaerae bacterium. Next base: position 12,373 of record JAAYCJ010000266.1, read on the forward strand.
ATCCTCGGCCCGCGCGATCGCCGCTGGCACGGCTGGCCCTTCGAGTGCGCCCTCCAGATCCAGCCGGCCCTTGGCGGCGAGCGCCCGATCGTCGGCGGCCAGGACCGGATTGCGTTCCAGCCGTTCGATGTACCGGCACAGGTATCGCCCGTAGCGACCAAGCTCGCGATCGGTCGCCCTGGTCCGGTCCACGACCGCCGGCGGACGCAGGACTACCGGGCGAGACCAGAGGTTGACCGTCAGGTACACCGCCAGCCATCCGATCGCCACGGCCAGGATCGCCAGAAACGCAACGCCCGCCGCCGGATGCAGTTCGGCCAGCGTCTGGTAGGCCCGAATGACCTCGATGACCGCGAAAAACGACAGCGCCACTCCCACCACCACCGCCATCGTCCGCAGCATTCGCCACCACTGTCGCAGCATGGCCCACTCCTTACACCCGCGCCTGATTCAATTATACTCATAGCGCGTGCGGAAACCATCCTCTGGAGAGAGGTGCCGCCGGGTCGGGCAGGGGGCAAGCCTCAGTATTCCTTCACCCAGTCCGGCTCGATGTCCGCCGCTGCGGATTCCGAGATCCAGAAATCGGTCCGCAGGTGCTGGTGGAGTGAGGTCGGCACCCGCGGCGTGACCGGGCCGTGGGCGGCCAGGCGCGTGGCGATCCGCTGCCATGAGGTCGAGGTGCCGTGAACGGTGATGGCGTTGATGTCGATCCGGTTTTTCGAGGCGATCACGTCGCGCGGCCCGATGGTGGCCGCCATCGGCGGGACGGCGGCGATGTCGCCGCTCTTGCCGAAGCTGCCGTGCATCGAGTTCTGGGCCAGCGTGAACGGGCTGAGCGTGCAGATCCGCGCGCCCATCTTCTTCCACTCCTCGAGCGGGGCGTCGAATTCGGGGGCGTCCGGCTCGATGAACGCCAGGTGGCCGGTCCAGCCGGGGCCGCTGTAGCAGATGTCGGCTTCGCCCGCATCCGCGATCATCCGGCTGTAGTCCTTGATGTTCTTGTCGCTCGGGCCCTTGCACTGCTCCTCGGGCATCCGCAAATCCTCGTCGATCCGGCTCCAGAAGTACTTCTTGAACGCGTGCATGAAGCCAAGCGGCCAGTCTTCCGGAGCGGCGACGCCGTGCTCGTTGGCGTACTCGTCCATGTTGAACGTGTACACGTTACGGCAGTTGACGCGGAACTTGTTGATCAGGTACACCACCTTGGCGTAGACCGGGCAGGGGTTGGGTGTGATGATCACGATCTTGCGGCCGGCGTCCGAGGCCTCCTTGATCCGGGCGAACATGTCGGTGACCCACATGAAGCCGATCATGTCGTCCGGGTGAATGCTGATCCGGAAATCGGGGTTCGGGTGCCTGGTCAGGTCCTCCCGCTTGATCTTGCGCACCCGCTCAAGGGCGGCGACATCGCGAAACGGCACGTGCTTCGACGGACTAAAGCTCCACTCGACCATAACCCAAACCTCCATTGGCCACAGGGGTAATAAACGCCGCCACTTTAGGCGAGACCCGCCGCCGAAATCAACAAAAACCCGCCGAGGAAAGGGCTACATGGCCACGTGCCGGAGGTCTATCTGTCCGGATACAGGTCATCGACCGCATCCCGCGCGGCCGGGTTGATGACCAAATGGGTGGTCCCTCGGGCGAGCACGGCCGCCTTCTTCCGCTGAGCGTCGAGCAAGTATAAGAAGCCTCCGCCCTCGCATACAACGACTCCCGGTTGGTTGGTGGGCAGTCCCGACTCCGGTCCACCCGCGCCAATACCGAGCAGGCCGATGTTCAACCGGAACGTCACCATCTCGCCGTCTGGCCGTTGCACCCACACCCCTGCGCCCAACCCAGGGACGGCGCGCATGTGATAACCATGCTGGTACCATCTCGTTCGCTCAATGCTGGCATAGTTGCTCGGCCAGATGCGGTAGTTGCCGGCCACCCGCTGTGGATTCGGCGCAACCGCAGTCAGTTCGGGTCCCGCGCAGTCCCACGCCATCAGTGCCCTCTTACCCGTTCCTACCGCCACGTAGACGACGTCGGGGTTCTCGCCGTCCCACCTTACTGTCATGTCCCACTCCGACCACGGTTCAACCCGCACGCGCCGGATGGTTCCGTGCGCCACGTCAGAAACGTGAAGCCGTTCGTCTTGCGCCCACGCGATGCGACGGGCATCTGTCGAAATATCAATCTGGTCGATGAACCGTGCTGATTGCACCTCTGCCAATGCGGTTCCGACCGAGCCGATCTGAGCGTAGTAAAGCCCACCCGATGCGCTGTTGTATACGATCAGACTCCCGTCCCGCGAGAGCACCATCATCGTGGCCTCGGAGGGTACGACTGTCTCAAGACCGCTGCCGTTTGCCCGTATACGGCAGATATGACCGGTCTCGCCATGGACGAAATATACCAGGTCTTCGCAGGCCGTCACCGCCAAGGGCGAATCCAGGAACTCCACGCCATACATGTTCTGCCGCGTCAGCAGGTAAAACACCGGTCCGACCACCAGATAGCTGCATACATTGGCGACGATTACCCCACGCAACACCACCCCGCCCGGCCGATCCAGCTTCTCTCGCATGCGTCGGCGGACCAAGTACCAGCCTTCCACCAGCACGCTCTTGGCCCAGTACAAGCCAATGAGCAGCAAGGCCCCATACGCGTAGTAGCGGATCGCATCCGGAAAGGACCGACCGCCCACCAGCCACAGGACCTTCGGCGCAAACAGGTACAACACCCATCCCGCCAGGGTCGAAAGCACGTTGGCGATCAGCACCGGCCGCCACAAACGCCGTCTCTGGACCTCCAACCAACCGCTCAAGACCAGCACTTCCACCGCCGTCACCACCGCCAGCAGCGGCAACAGGACTGTGATCCCATAGACGGCCACCAGCGGGAAATTGATCGCATCCGCCAACATCGCCCGTTCTCCCAGCCTAAAGAACCTCTCCTCCCCGTAGTATGGCACCACCGTCCCACGCCCACGTGCAGCCGAACCTTCAGAATCTCTGTTACCAACGTCTTCTCGACCGCCCGCCGCCTTCGCAGACTCTCACCGCCCACATTCCTGGGCCATTCCTTACGTTTCTATAGAAGTCCCTTTTGGCGTCTCTGCCTGTGCCCTTAAGAACGCCGATTTGCCTTCGCCCGATTCCCGTGCTATCTTTATTCAGTGGGGACACGCCCCGTCCTCGCCCGCGCGTCGCCCCGTGCGACGTTTGACAACTCAAGACCCGCCCGGAAGGGTCCGGAGCTCGGCAAATCTTACAATTTGTACAAAACCCGCGCGACCCTCGCACCGGCAAGGCCCTGCAACCATGACCCGCGGAATCCTGGATTTGTACGGATCGCACGTTTTGTACAACACGTGCGTCCCCCTTTCCGGATCTCCCTGCTCTCTGTTCCCGAATCTTCTCCGCGTGGTCCGTGTGCTCCGTGCCGCTCTTTCGGGTCTGTCCGAATGCGGCGGCTACGCGTTGATCTTCTTGATCAGCCACGCCATATTACGGCCGAGGACGCGCATGGTGTCCATGCCCTCCTCGTCCTCGCGGACCTCGCCGATTTCCCGGCCGATGCCGAGGTTCCAGTAGCGCGAGCCCGGCACGATCATCTGGTTGATCAGGAAGAAGTGGTTGATCGAGTCGTAGGCGTGGACGGCTCCGGCGCGGCGGGCTGTGACCACCGCGGCGCCGACCTTCCGGCGGAGCGCATCGCCGTTGGCCTTGGCCACGTAGCCCGCCCGGTCGATCAGGGCCTTCATCTCGGCTGTTATGTCGGCGAAGTAGGTCGGCGAGCCGAGAATGATGCCGTCCGCCGCTATCATCTTGGCAATGTACTCGTTGATCCCGTCATCGGTCACCACGCAGCGCTGGTTCTGGGCATGGAAACAGCCTCGGCACGCCCGGCATCCGCGCAGCGGCTTGCCCGCAAGCTGGACCATCTCCGTCTCGATCCCTTCCTTCTTGAGCTCCTCGAACATCTCGTTGATCAGGATCGCCGTGTTGCCGTCTTTGCGAGCACTGCCGTTGAACGCCACAACCTTCATCGATCGCACCTCCGCCAATGGTTGACCAC
>JAAYCJ010000267.1 GCA_012729815.1 Phycisphaerae bacterium
TCGGTCATGAACCAGGAGTAGCCGATCATCTGGACTTCGTAGCCGCTGGAGATCCAATACCACGGCCAGTCGCCGGTTCCGCCGTCCCAGGCGACGATCTGGCTGCCGCTCCCGCCCGGCCAGGGCACCGAGGGGCTTGGGCAGTACAGCAGCTTGGGTGTCGAAATGTACCGCGGATGGAAACTGCCCGCGTCGCGATCGACCACGTGCCGCCGCAGATGCACCATGTGCTGGGCGGGAAAGTAGTGGATGCAGAACGTGCCGTCGTTGTCGTCGGCGTACAGCACGTGGGCCGATCCCAGGTTGTGCAACTGGCTCAGGCACACCGTCCGCTGAGCGCTGCGGCGGGCCTCGGTGAGGGCCGGAAGCAGGATCGCCACCAGCACCGCAATGATCGCCACGACGACCAGGAGCTCGATCAGGGTGAAACTGCGCGACCGCGGCATTCCGGCCTTCCGCGTTGTGGGCCCGACATGACGCCGGTTTGTCACCGCCATATTCGCGGACCTCGAAAGGGTTCAGTCGGTCAGCCCGTGGCTGGCCAGGTACTCGTAACCCGAACGCACGTGCCGCTTGGCCAGATACTCAGCCGAGTCGCCGTCGCGGTCGGCAATCGCCTGGATCAGCGCCTTGTGCCGGTGAAGATACTCCCGCCTGTCGATCGGGTCGTTGCGCCCGGCGGTCTTCTCAAGGATCAACAGGCGATCCAGTTCACTCTCCAGCAACGGACACTCGGCGCATCGGTAGATGAAACGGTGGATCGCCACGTCCAGCCGGGTCTGTTCCATCGTATCCCCACCCAGCACCGCCTCTTCCAAATCGTGGCCCATGCCCTTGAGTTCGGCGATCTGGTCGTCCGTGATCCGCTGAGCGCAAAGCCGCGCGGCCACCGACTCCAGACCTTCGCGGATCAGGTAGAGCCCCTCCAGGTCGCGCAAGCTCAGCGTCCGGACGCGGGCGATCTTCAGCGGCTCCTTGACCAGCAGCCCCTCGCTCTCCAGCCGCCGCATCGCCTCGGCCACGGGAACCGGGCTGCACCCGAACTCCCGGGCCAGCTTCCGCTGGGAAACCCGCTGGCCGCGGGCCAACTCACCACGGAGCAGCTTCTGGCGGATCCGTTCGTGCACCCTGTCCACCGTGGTCGCCACCGGCTTTGCCATTGTAGAATTTCCCATATGCCCCACTTATACCATCGAATGGACTATTTTGCAATGGCATTTTGGCGGCGCATGGATTAAGTATTGAAATGCCCTTGCCTCCCGGACACAAAGAGGGTCGAGGCTACTCGTATCGGGGGGTAATCAACCAGATTCCGCCCTCGAACCGGTCCAGTGCGTCCTGCAGCCCTTCCTGCAATTCCGGATCGCTCGGACTTTCGCAGTCGCTGCTGCCGCCCCCGCTGGTCAGGCCGACGCGGATGCGGTCGCCGACCACGGTCACCACCGGATAGGTGAGCTCGATCTTTTGATCGTACCAGTACCCGTAGTAGTCCTTGTCGTAGAAGTTGTAGCCGAAGACGTTGTAGTCCAGCGGCTCGGGATCGGTCAGACGGTCGAACTCGACCCAGACCCGGTGGCCGCCGTGGTTCGCCTCCGGGTCGCAGTCGCACTCGCCGGTGACGATTCCGGGAATCGGGTCCGGCGGACGCATCTTGAACATGCACGCGCCGGTGGCGCCCTGCTGGTCGGGTTTGGTCAACACGCCGACCGTCGCGCTGCCGCTGTGATCGGCGGTCAGTGTCACCGAGGCCTGGCCGTTCGGATCGGTGACTGCGGTGGTCGATCCAATCACTTCGGCTGGGCTGCCCGAGAAGAGGTTAAACTCCAACTCCATGCCGACTACCGGGCCCCCGGTCGGCGTGATGCCGTTGTCTTCCTCCTTGAAATACCTCAGCGTCGCCGTGATCGTCACGGACCCTTCTTCGCCCGGATCAAAGAGCGAGACCGGCGGGTCCGCCTCCATCTCGATGCCGTACTCGGCGAGTTTGAACGTGACCAGGTTTTCGCCGCACTTGAGCGTCAACGTCTTGCTGCCGTCGATCAGCACGTTCTCGTCGAGGTCCAGGGCCTCCATCTTGATGCTGACCTCGCGGCCGGGGATCAGCCCGTCGAACTCCTTGGCCACATGCGGCAGGTCCTGCAGCACGTTGGGATCGGGCGGCGGGAAATTCGGATCAGTGTACTCGATGGTGACCCGCGTGGTCACCGTCTGCTCCGGCACGCCGAACGTGCCAACGGTCAGCCAAGTCGGCAGATACAGATGACGGGTGGTCCCGCCCGCAAAGGGCCACAAATCGAGATTGGCCTCCCAGCCGCCTTCCTTGGCGATGGCTTTGAACTCCAATCCGTACGGATCCCAGTTGCTCGCGTCGTCAGCGGGCTCCGGATCGGCCCCGACCGCGTAAACCGGAATCTCGCCGCTCTGCCACGCCATCACGTCCGACCAGTTCTTGTAGGCCATCCACGGAATGATCCATACCGCGTCCAGCGCGGTCTGGGTGTCAACCAGGTCATCCCAGGCCATGAAACTGCCCAAACCGGATTCGAACACGTCGATGGCTTTGAAGCCGAGATTGAACGGGTCCGATGAGTTCGGTTCCGGTCCGATGGCATCCTCAAGGTCGAGAAATGAAGCGTTGGCCGCCACGAGGTACACGAAGCTTCGCGGCAGCGAGCCCAGATTCTCGCGCCACAGGTCCTCGCGCATGTAGAGGTACTTGGTTTCGGTTTTCTTGAAGACATCCACGCGACTGACCACGATGACCCGCCCGATCTGTCGCTCGGCCTCAAGGTCGATGCTCTTGGCAATCCGCTTGAATCCGAAGTCATACGGATCGGTCCAACCCGAGCCGGTCTGGTAGGTCTGGGCGGCGGCCACCTGGATGTAGCAGTAGTGCTCGCCCATGTCCGCGACCTTAAAGCCGAAGTTGAATGGATCGGGCGTGTCCGCCGCCGGCGCCGGCCGCGAGATCGCGTGGGCAAGGATCACGATCACGCCGTAATCTTCGAGATCGACGAAGTCCTCCACGCCCAGCGTCCGATAGCCGTCGTTCGGATCGTTGTATTTGATGTCAATGTCGTACGGATCCCAGTCGTAGTTCTCCACCAGGTAGTCCCTGATGAGTTCGAAGGCCCGCACGTCGGCTTTGCCAAACTCCTCGGTGGCGGCGCTCATCAGCAGGATCTTGCGCGAATCGGGAGTGTAGTGGAGGTCATCGTCCTTGGCCGTCGCCTTGGGCGCCTCGATGACCTTGGCCTGATCGGCCTGCCAGGGCCTGGCGCATGGCTGAGGAACTGTAGGTCGGGCCGTTGCCGAAACCTTCGATGGTGTTGATCGCCGAGACGTACCCGCTGGCGAACTTGACCCAGATCGAATAGCCGTCGTCGGCCAGCAGGACTTGGCTGACGCCCGGATCGTTGCTCAGCCGCTCGACCAGGGCGGCGCGTGCCTCGGTCGAGGTTTTAGTGGGACGCTCCTGGATTTACAAATCCGTCGCGTCGTCGAGAATCTTGGCGTCCGCCGCGGTCAACAAAGTTCTTTCAGCCGTATTCGGATCGACCGAATTGGGATCCGAGGTGTTTGGATCGGATGTATTCGGGTCCGACGCGTTCGGGTCCGGCGCCGCTCCGCCGCAGCCGCCGATCCAGATCGAAACCGCCACCGCCAACAGCGCATAGACCGCCCACGACAACCGATCGCTCTTGCCCGTCATTGCACCACCCTCGCTTGAACCTGGACATGTGCCTCAGTCCGTCCACGACGATGCTGATAGTGCATCACGAAGCGGCGATGGGAGTCAAACTGGCAAAAGGCGGCAAGACGGACGGGTTGGGCAGGTCTACTTCTTTTCGCCGAGGCGGTTGATCATGGCCGCGATGTAGCCGGCGCCGAAGCCGTTGTCGATGTTGACCACCGAGACATTCGAGGCGCAACTATTGAGCATCCCCAGCAAAGCGGCCAAGCCGCCGAAGCTCGCCCCGTAGCCGACGCTGGTCGGCACCGCAATCACCGGAACCGATACCAACCCCCCCACCACGCTCGGCAGCGCCCCTTCCATTCCCGCCACCACGATCACCACGTTCACCTTCGCCAGCGTCGCCGAAGCCGAGAGCAGCCGGTGCAATCCTGCCACGCCCACATCGTAGACCGTCTCGACCCGCTGATCCATGATCTCGAGCGTCTCGCGAGCCTCTTCCGCGACAAACAGATCGCTGGTTCCCGCGCAGACGAGTCCCACCGCGCCGGCTGAGGGCTCGCACGGTTTTTGTCGCACCACGATGGTGCGGCTGATGGGGTTGTAGCGGGCATCGGCCACGAGGCGCTTGACCTGTTCGTACGCCTGCTGATCGGCCCGCGTAGCCAGAACGTTCGACCCTTTTTGCACCAGGCGTTCGACGATTTGCGCAACCTGCTCCGGAGTCTTGCGCGGACAGAACACCACTTCGGGGAATCCGCAGCGGATGGCGCGATGGTGATCGACCCGCGCGAACCCCAGGTCCTCGAACGGCAGATGGCGCAGACGATCGAGGGCTGCTTCGGTCGAGAGCTTGCCCGCTGAGACGTCGTTGAGCAGTTGTTTGAGTGTCTTTTCATCCATGGTTGCGACCGATTATACGTTGACCCGACGGATTGTACACCCGATGCCCGCCGACCGCGGTCGGAACGGGCGAAAAAAGGCTGAAAATGCGGGCATTTTTGGCCGAAATTTTTGTATTGACACCCGCTGCGGCGGTCGGAAGAATGCCTATAGACGGGCCGGAACCGGTAAGTCAGCCCGATTGACAAAGCCCACCGGCCGAACTATACTGAAGTTGCAGTTGGGCACCGAAATTTGTGGCTGTTTTCAGCCGTGGCACTTCCGGACCGGCTCTTCGCCGGCCCGGAAGTTTTTTTAGGGCGACCGGCCAACATCATAAACTACCGTTAATTCAGAGTTTATGGCACACCATCTGGACAACAAGGCCGTGCACCAGGCCGAGGTGCTTTCGAACCGACCCATCTCGGCGGGGAAGGACCAGCCGAACTACCTCCTGGAATTAAAGCTCGACCGGAGCTTCACCGCCCTGCCCGGTCAATTCATTCAAATTCAGATTTCAGAGCCTCCATTGACAACACACCGCGAACTGGAGCACCAGAACGGCGAATTCCAGCCGTGGACGGTGGAAGCGGAGTTGGACCACAAAACTCCGCTGCTGAACCGGCCGTTCAGCCTGGCGGACCTCCGGACGGTCGATGGTTTTACGCAAGCCTCCGTTTTGTATAAGGTTAGGGGCCCTGGCACCATCCGGTTGAGCCAGTTTCGAGCGTCCGATAACCTGACATTGTTTGGGCCGCTGGGTTCGAGTGTGTTTACGTTACCCGAAAGGGTGGACCGCGTGGTGATGGTCGGAGGCGGTCTGGGTTTGGCGGGGCTGCTATTCTGGACCAATGGTCTGATCGAAAAGGGTCTGCCGGTGACGATGGTGGCGGGAGCCCCGACGGCTGAGCAAATCCCGTTGCCCAAAAAGCTCTGGTCGCAGCGGACGAGTGACACCCGAAATCTCTCGAACGTCTTTTCACGGCTTGGACCCGAGGCGGTGAACCTGTACGTGGCCACCGATGACGGATCAGCCGGGCACAAGGGTTTCGTCACCGAGGTTTTCGACCAGGTGCTGGCGGAAAAACCGCCGAGCGAGCGTTGGGCGGTCTATGCCTGCGGTCCGTGGGCCATGCTGAGGCTGATCGCCCGGGCCGCCGATGAGGCAAACGTCTTTTGCCAGGTGTCGCTGGAGGAGATGATGGCCTGCGGGATCGGGGCGTGTCAGGCGTGCGTGATCAAGGTCCGGGCCGACAACCAGCAAGGCTGGCAGTACAAGCTCTGTTGCACGCAGGGCCCGGTGTTCGATGCGCGGACCATCGTGTGGGATCAGGACTGACCATGGATCAATTGAGAAGCCGGACCGACGTTGATCTTTCGGTGGACCTTGCGGGCATTCAAATGCAGAACCCGCTGACCACCGCCTCAGGCACCAGCGGGTATGGCCCGGAGCTTTCGAGCTACGTGGACCTTTCGCGACTGGGGGCATTCACCACCAAGTCGATCACCGTCGAGCCGCGCGAGGGCAATCCCGCGCCGCGGATCGTCGAGACGCGGGCCGGCGTGATCAACAGCATCGGGTTGGCCAACGTCGGCTTGGAGAAGTTCCTGGCCGAGAAGCTGCCGTCGGCGGCGAAGCTGGGCGTGCCGATTCTGGTGAACGTGGCGGGCAAGACGATCGACGAGTATCTGACAGTGGCTTCGGCGCTGGATCGCGTCGAGGAGATCGCGGGATTGGAGATCAACATCTCGTGTCCGAACGTGGCCGCGGGCGGCTTGGAGTTCGGCACGAACTGCACAATGGCGTCCGAACTGATCCGCACCCTGCGCGGCGCGGTCAAACGGGCCAAGCTGATCGTCAAGCTCAGCCCCAACGTGACCGACATCTGCGAAGTCGCCCGCGCCGCGGTCGAAGCGGGGGCTGATGCGCTGAGTCTGATCAACACGCTGCGCGGCATGGCGATCAACGTCGAAGCGAAGCGGCCGGTGCTGCCGCGAGGCTTTGGCGGATTGAGCGGCCCGGCGGTCCATCCGGTGGCGGTGTATTGCGTGTGGCGGGTCTATCGCGAGGTGGCCAAACCAGCCGGCGTGCCGATCATCGGCCTCGGCGGCGTGCAGCTCTGGCAGGATGCGATGGAACTGATGCTGGCCGGTGCGACCGCGGTGGCGATCGGCACGGCGCTGTTTATCGACCCGCAGTGCCCGATCAAGATCCTGGACGGAATGACCGATTACTGCCGGCGGCACGGCGTGCGGCGGATCGCCGACCTGATCGGCACGGTGGCGCCGCCCACCGCGACGTAGCGAGGTGCGGCATGACCGGCAACGACAACCTGACCGGCCGGTTTATCGACGCCCTGACGGCGGGCAAGCTCATTTCAAGAGGCGATCGCGTGCTGGCGGCGGTTTCGGGCGGCGCCGATTCGAACGCCCTGCTGCACCTGCTGGTCGCGGCGCGAAACACGATCGGCTTTGACCTCTTCGTCGGGCACTTGAATCACCAGCTTCGCGGCGAATCGGCCGACATGGACGAGCAGTTCGTCCGCCGGACCGCCCAGGAGCTCTCGCTTCCCTTCCACGCCGAAGCCGTCGACGTGGACGCCGACCGCCGGCAACGGGGCGGATCGCTCGAGGAAGCCGCCAGAAGGGTCCGCTACGAATTCTATGAGCGGGCGGTGCGGCATTTCGGGGCGGGTCGGATCGCCCTGGGTCATCACCGCGGCGACCAGGTCGAGACGGTGCTGTTCAACATCATTCGCGGCACGGGTCTGCACGGGCTTCGCGGCATGCCGCGAGCCCGGCCGCTGCGAGTCGGCGGCAGCGTCATGATCGTCCGGCCGCTGCTGAGTATTACCAAAGATGAACTGGTGGCATACCTTCAGTCGAAGGGTCTCGGCTGGCGGGAGGATCACACCAACGCAGCGATGATCGCGTCGCGGAACGTGCTGCGGCACCGCGTGATTCCCGAGATGGAACAGATTCACAGCGGCTTTGCGCAGCACCTGCTGGCGCTGGCCGATCAGGCGGCAGAGGCTGAGGCGATCGTCGATGACCGTGCCGACCGGCTGCTCGCCGTGGCGCAGCGGGATCAATCCTCCTGGAGCATTGAGGACTGGCGTCTGGACCTCTCGCCGGCGATCGTGGCCGGCGAGGCCATTCGCAAGATGCTGATCGGCGTGGGTGTCGGCGCGGGCCGGATCGCCGCGAATCACATCGCGGACGTTCTGCGACTCGTGCGGAGCAACTCAGGCGCCGTCGATCTGCCCGATGGGATTCGCGCGCGCGTTCTGAACGACCGGCTGTTCGTCGAAAGAAAGCCTGCGCCTCAAGCAAAGGACCTCGACGCTCAGATCGCGTGGGTCGGCGGCGAATGCCGGTTCGGCGACCGGCGGTTTTCGCAGCAGCGTCAGCCGTTCGACCGGCTGTGGTTCGAGCGGTTCTTAGGCGAGAAGACCAGCGGCGAAGAGGCCATCGACGCGGAGAAGGTGGAAGGCAACCTGGTGATCCGTTACGCCCGCGAAGGCGAGCGGTTCCGGCCGTTGGGTTCGCCGGGCGGCAAGAAGATCGGCGACTTTCTCACCGATCGGAAGGTCCCGCCTCAGGATCGGCCAGCCGTGGTGGTCGCCGATGCGCGAGGCGTGGTGTGGCTGGTCGGATTCCGCATCGATCAGCGGGTGCATGTCGGCGAGCGAACCAGAAACGTGATCGTACTGCGTGTCGAGAGCAGGCCGGCAGACAGCGTCTAGTCGGCGGCCTTCTCTTCCATCATCTTAAGCTGCCGACGCGCGGCCAGCTTACCCACCACCGACATCCGCTGAACGATCAGCGTGCCGCGAAGGTGATCGGTCTCGTGCTGGAAGATTCGGGCCGTCAGGTCGGTCGCCTCGATCTCGCGACGGTTGCCGGTCAGGTCGGTGGCCTCGAGGATCACCCGCTGGCGGCGGCGGACCTTGCCGTAGATCTCGGGCAGCGACAGGCAGCCTTCCTCCGCCTCGGCCCAGCCCTCTTCATCGACGATCTCCGGGTTGATCAGGGCGTGGTCGTCGCCCTCTTCGCCGGATGGGTTGTAGGTGAAGATCGCCAAGGCCAGCCCCACCTGATTGCCCGCCAGGCCCACACCGCGAAACTCGTGCATCAGTTGGATCATCTTCTGGGCCAACTGCTCCACCCACGTATCGAGCTTCTCGATCGGCTTAGCCGTCTCGGCCAAGACCGGATCGGGATACTTCACCAGTGTCAGTTGATCGATTTCCTCTGCGGTCAGCATCGCTCCACCTTCGCCGTTTCATGCCTGAGTTTAACTTCAGAATTATACCCTTTTCGGCCGCGGTGCGTCAGGGGAATCTGCTGAGATTGGTCAATTCGACACAAACGGAAGGCACTTGGTCACTTGCGGCCGTACTGGTTGCCCGGCAGGGCTTTGACCAGCCCTTTGAGCTGCAGCATGGTCAGGACGGATGAGACCTCAGCGGCGGGACGCTGGCAGATCTGGCAAATCGTGTCGATGTCGTTGGGGCCGGCGGTCAGGAAGTCCCAGACCTTGCGCTCGGGCTCCGAGAGATGGTCGGCCTGGGCGTCGCGAACGGTGATGCTCTGCGGATCGGCCGGCGCGCCGAGGGCTTGGGCCTGCTTCTTGAGCATGGCGGAGACCGACCCGAACTCATCGAGAATATCGTCGAGGCACATCACCAGCTTGGCTTTGCTCATTTTGATCAACTCATTGCAGCCGACGAACGTCGGTACGTCGATGGGGCCGGGAATTGCGAAGACCTCGCGATTGCAGTCGGCGGCCAGATGCGCGGTGATCAGAGCCCCGCTGGACTTCGGCGCCTCGATGACCAGCGTGCCCATCGACATCGCCGCCACGATGCGGTTGCGGGCGGGAAAGTTGCCGGGATCAGGAATGGCCTCCATCGGCAGTTCGCTGAGGATGGCTCCGTGTCCGTCGGCGATCTCGTCGAACAGGCCCCGGTGCTCGGGCGGATAGACGTTCAGCAGGCCCGCGCCCATCACCGCCACCGTGCGCCCGCCGCCGTGAATAGCGCCGCGATGGGCTTGGGAATCGATGCCTCGGGCCAGACCGGAGACGACGGTGAAACCGGCCTGGGCCAGCAGCGAGCCGAACCGATAGGCCTGCTCCGAGCCGTAGCGCCCGGCCCGCCGTGTGCCAACGATGGCGATGGCGAGCTGGTCCTGTGGGCGAAACTCGCCCTTGACGTACAGGACAGCCGGCGGGGAGGGGCTCTGCCGCAACAGCTCGGGATACTCCGGATCGACCATCGTGATGAGCGTAACCCCATTGGCCTCGGCCAGTTCCAGCTCGCGCTCGGGATTGACCGTGCGCAGCCCTTCGTGGATCTGCTGGGCCGTCGCCAGGCCGATGCCTTCGACCCCCTGCAGTTCCAGAATCGTCGCCCGGGAAATCCGCTCGACGTCGCCGAATACATCCAACAGCCGGCGAAACCGCACCGCCCCCACACCGGACGCCAGATGCACCCGAAGCCAACACGTAAGCTCGTTGCGGTCCATGCTGCTCCAACTAACCTGCCGCGTGATCATTATCCGTCGATGCTTGCGCAGAGCTACAGTCCCAGCTGCACCTCATCTTCCTTCGGTCTTCGCGAGAAGTACTTCGCTAGTTTCCGTCGAAGCTCTTCCCGGACTGCGACGGAGACCTGCAGGAGCTTGGCGGCAATAGGCACATCGTTGGCGCCTATAACCTTATCGCACTCCACTCGGTACGCCCTCCTGAAGTCAATCATGTAGAAACTGCTCCTGATTTTTCCCTTCGGCGTATCCAGTTGATACTCAGGAAGGAGGCCATGCGGTTCGTAGACAAACTGCTCCACAAAAGCATATCCCTTGCCAATCTGGAGTCTCTTCTGTCTCTCCTTCTCAGGGAGCTTGTGCCAGATGTCTTGAGGAACAGCCTGTTCTGGCATCATTTCTCGATTCACCCTTGTTAGGTCCTCCCCTAAATAGCCGTTTTTGAGGAATGTTGGGTTGATATCCGCCAATGGGGACACGGTTAGCATCCGATCGCCGATGGAACAGCAGGGCGTCAACACAACAACGTATTCAGGCCTGACAACGTTGATGTCGTACTTGTAGTGACGCGTATCTCGCCCAAGCGGTGAAGCCATGCTGACGTTGCAGAGTACGAATCCGGTCAGCACGTCACCTAGACGAAAGGCACGGTCGGGATGCTCCTCGTAGAACGATGGCTTCACCGGTCGTAGAACTCCGAGACGTCATGAACTCCCGTCTTCGCGATTCGTCGCTCATCGCTGAGAAAATCTCTCCTAATAGAGATGTGCACCACCCCAAGGAACTCCCCCGCAAGGCTCACTTTCACGCCGACCATGTAGCGGTCGAATGGGACCTCGATAATCTGGGACGGCCTCTGGTAGCTCCCTGTCCCCTCCTCGGGTAGTAGCTGTCTACGCATCGCTATCCTCCTCGGGTCTCTGCCGCATGTGCTTGATGACTGGTTCCTTTATCGTTCTCTCAAATTCGTCCGCAACTAGGCCATGAAGCGTGTCTGTAGTCCTGAGATATTCGGAACTGGGAACGCCCTCTGCATATCCATCAAAATCTAGCGAGTAGGTTATCTTCTCCCCTCTGGTATCCAGGCGTTCTCGGAAAGTAAGGCGGCATTCACTCTCACGCCTGACCCTCGCGACGACTTCGCATTCAAGTACCTCCTCAACTGCAAATCGCTCAACTGGCAGAGCAGAATTGTACCACTCCCTGAAGCTCGACGTGCTCAACTCCGACGGAAGGGGGCATTCATCAATGTACCGCAACCCGATACGCAGAAACTTCGGAACTGCAACTACCTCCAAAAACCTAGCCACTGCAAACTCGATCGCGTCGCGGAACCTCGGGGTGGCGGCGGGATTGTTGTACGTCTTATGAACCGTAGAGGAGATGTCCAGCGAGTCGCTGTGAACATTGAGAGATACTCCATCCGGCGAAGCAAAACGCCATATTTTCTTTACAGCAAGACTCTCCTCGCCCCCCACCAAGTCCTCGACCTTGGCACCTTCACCAATATCAGCAATCAAGAGATTCCGGCGGAGTTGCAGGGAAGACTCCGGGAACTGCTCCATGATCCGGACCTGGTATTCTCCAATCTTCTCCTCGATGAAAAAGAGATTAGGATAGCGAATCTGGAAAACAACCTGCTTCACGGTAGGTCTCGGAAATACCTCAGCTATGGTCATGGCCAACGATCTCCCGGCTCGCACATCAACGATACTGTAGCATTCAGAGCATCTGTAAGCATAACAGCAATATGGGGATTGTCACCTCGCCCTCGGTGTTTCACAAGAATAAACACCACCGTTCTCACGACACAACCACATCTTCTGACGGTCGCCTGGACAGTATATACTCGATGCCCTCCCTGATGACTTCCGTGGACAGATCGTCGAAAACTCCAAACTGGCCGATGGCGGTGGGCAAAACGAAGCGGATTTTGCCGGCTTGGGCCTTTTTGTCGCGCTTCATCAGGTCGAGCATCTGTTGCGGATCGAGATCGCGCGTGCGCGTGGGCAGGTTGAAACGGGCGATCAGGGCTTCCATACGGTCGAAGTCGGCCGCGGCGAAGCGGTTCATTTCGCGGGCGATGAAGCCGGCTGCGACCATGCCGAGGGCGACCGCTTCGCCGTGGCGATAGCGGTCGTAGCCGCCCTGCACCTCGATGGCGTGGCCGACGGTGTGGCCGAAGTTCAGGATGGCCCGCAATCCCGATTCCCGCTCGTCAGCCCCGACGACCTCAGCCTTGATCCGGCAGTTGCGGGCCAGCAACGGCTCGATGACCGCCGGTTCGAGGGCCAGAATGCGATCCACCTGTTGCTCGTGGAGCTCAAAGAACGCGGCGTCGCGGATCACGCCGTGCTTGATGCTCTCAGCCAAACCCGCCCGGATGTCGCGATCGGAGAGGGTCTTGAGGGTGTCGATGTCCATCAACACCATCCGCGGCTGATGGAACACGCCCACCAAATTCTTGCCGCGTGGCAGGTTGACCGCCGTCTTGCCGCCGACGCTGGCGTCGATATCAGCTTCCAGAGTCGTGGGAACCTGAACAAAGGGCACGCCGCGCAGCCACGTGCCGGCCACGAACCCGGTCAGATCGCCGACCACCCCCCCACCCAACGCGACCAGGCACGAACTCCGATCACACTCAGCGTCGTAGAGGGTCTGGTAGATCGCCTCGGCCACCGCCAGCGATTTGCTCCGGTCGCCGGGCGCAATGACGTGGCGAGCCAGGACGAAACCAGCCGCCTCAAGGGACTTCTCAGCCGTCGGACCATAGTAGCCGTAGACGGTCTCGTCACTAACCAGGCAGACCCGTCGGCTGCGGACGACCTCGGTCAGTCGCGAACCCAATTGACTGAGAAGGCCGGGGCCGACGTGGATCGGATAGCTGCGGTCGCCAAGAGGTACAGTAACACTTTCCATAAATAAATCCGCCGCATCGCCCGGTCATTTCAGGAACGAAGAACCCTTCATCGATCGTGCGGTGGTGATTCTCACGATCAGGTAGGCGGCTGTCAATACACAAACCAGTGCCAGCACCAGGGTCGGAAAACCTGGCGTCGCCGACCCTCGCGACGATGGAATGCCCAGCAGTACGCCCATAAACACCGGAACGGTCAGAACTTGAGGCCCTGCCGGATCGGCTGGCTGATCGGTTCGACAGGCCATGAAGTAGCCCAAGGCAAAAACGGGAACGCCTTTGCGGAACTTTTGCGGGTCTCGAACAGTAAATAATTGAAAAGGACTGCGGTACCGGTCGTCAAACAGGACGACGCTCCAGCAGTGATCCTGCTCGGGAAGATGGAGTTGGTGATCAACGTTCTCGGCGGAGCCGAAGATGCCTTTGACCAGACATAGCCTGCCTCTGAAATCTCCCGCATCCGCGAATATTCTGTTCAAGGAGACGGCTGGGCCAAGTATTTCTGTTATTTCGTCAGTCAATACCATATCGCCCGTGCCCGCGGGTGACAACCCGATGGCCAGCCGATCCGAGGCGTCGAGCATTTGGGCGACGATCCAGGCAGGAATTTCGGTTTGGCCGTCGGCAAGGAGATCAACCGCCCGACGTTCCGCGGTGCGGAGGCCGGGCTCGAAGGGACCGGAGGCCGGGTTTTGAACGTAAGCCTTTGCTGAGCAGGCACTTAAAGCCATATTGATGACTATCAACATCGCCCTGATCTTTTGACAAGTCATCATGATGATTATAAGCCAATGCTACATAAATACTTAGGACAACAAATTCGGGGTTCCCGTGAGATTCTTACGGGTTTTGCCCGAGTTTGTCTTGACTGAACCCACACCCTATTTTAGAATGATCGCTATGGTTCGGACAGCACCAAAAGCCAAGAGAACGAGCACGACCAAGGAAGTACGCAAGAAGCGGCGCAGCAGCCCTTCAGCGGGGCTGAAGAGTTATGAAACCGCATTGCGCTTTCTGGGCACATTCACCGACTACGAGCGGATGTCTCGCGTCGGGTACAATCATACCACGTTCAATCTGACGCGGATGCAGAAGCTCCTGGCGTCGGTCAACCGGCCGCACCGCGAGTTCCGGTCGATCCACATCGCCGGGACCAAGGGCAAGGGGTCCACCGCGACGATGCTGGCCCACATGCTGCGGGGCTGCGGGTTTAACGTCGGTCTGTACACGTCGCCGCACCTGGTGGACATGCGCGAGCGGATCGTAGTCAACGATGAGATGATCAGTCAGGCGGACTTCGTGCGGCTGCTCAATGAGTTGGTGCCGACGCTTCGGGCCATGCCCACGACCAACCGGGCCACGTTTTTCGAGATCATCACTTCGATCGCCTTCATGTACTTTGCCGAAAAGAAGGTGGATTTCGCGGTGATCGAGACGGGTCTGGGCGGCCGGCTTGACAGCACGAACGTGATCAAGCCGGAGGTCTGTGCGATCACGACGATCGCCCTGGACCACATTCACCAGTTGGGCAACACGGTGGAGAAGATCGCGGTGGAGAAGGCCGGGATCTTCAAGACGGGCGTGCCGGTGGTGAGCGTGCCGCAGACGCCCGAGGTCCGGTCGGTGCTGATGAAGACGGCTAAGAGCGTAAAAGCTCCGCTTAAGTTCACCGGAGATGAGATAGATTTCAGCTATCGGTTCGAGTCGAGTCGGGTCGCGGGCCCGCACACGCGGATCTGCCTGAACACCCCTCGAAGCCGGTTCGAGCACCTGGCGGTTCCGCTGCCGGGCGAACATCAGGCCATCAACTGCGGTTTGGCGCTGGCGGTGGTCGACGCCCTGCGGGAACGCGGTTTCGAGATCCAGGACAACGGCGTTCTGGAGGGGTTGAATCGGACGAAACTTTCGGGCCGGATGGAGCTGATCTGCCAGGACCCGCGGATTTTGATCGACGGCGCCCATAATCCCACGAGCATGGAGGCGCTGATCAAGACCATCGGTCAACACGTAATCTACGACTCGATGGTGGTGATCTTCGGGTGCGCAGCCGACAAAGACGTGGATGGCATGATGGACCAGATCGCTTTGGGCGCCGATAAGGTGATCTTTACGAAGAACGGCTCGATCCGTTCGGCCGATCCGGAAGAGCTGGCCCTTCGCTTCGAGGAGCGGACGGGCCGGATGGCCCAGTGGGCGTCGGATGTCGGCGAGGCGATCCGCACGGCGGCGTCGGTGGCGACCCGAGGGGATCTGATCTGCATCACCGGATCATTCTACCTGGCGGGCGAAGCCAAGAAGCACCTGATTGACCGCGGCTTGATGAAGTAGTCGCAGCCGACGGATGACGGAACGAATCAGAAGCGGGCTATTACGCAATAGTCCGCTTTTTTTGTTGGATCGACAAGGAGGCGACGGGTTCTGCCATTCCGGCGTGCCGGAAGGGGGAAAAACTCTCCGGCGAGACCAGGAAACACAGAAACACCGTCGAGGGCGACACAAAAGGACGAGCAACCACGGTGAGACCACTGACTTCGGCAGGGAAAAAGGCGAGGCTGTTGCGGACGTACGTGGGCGGGTACCCGATGTGGCTCGCCTGGCAGGTGACGTACCGGTGCAATTTCCGATGCGGGTTCTGCGGGTATTGGAACTCACCGGAAGGCAAGCTGCCCGAGCAGACGGTGGAACAGTTCGTCTACGGCTCCGAGCAGTTGGCGCGGGCGGGCTCGATGCTGATCTCGCTGGCCGGGGGCGAGCCGCTGTTGCGGGAGGATCTGCCGGCGATCGTGCGGGCGGTGGCCCGCTGGCACCTGCCGTTCGTGACGACCAACGGCTATCTGATGACGACGGACCTGGCCCGGGAGCTCTATGAAGCGGGGCTTTGGGGGGTTTCGATCAGCCTGGACTACGCCGATCCGGCCCAACACGACCGCCGTCGCGGCGTCAAGGGGGCCCATGCCCGAGCCGTCGAGGCGCTCGATCATCTGGCCCGAGCTCGAAAGTGGAAATGGCAGCGGCTGAACGTGATGGCGGTTCTGATGCACGACAACCTGGACGACCTGGATGAATTGGCGCGGCTCGCCCATGAGCACAATGCTTATTTCATGATACAGCCTTATTGTGCTTTGAAGACCGGCGATCGGCGGTTCACCTGCACCGAGCCGGATATTTCGGAGAAGCTGCTGGCGTTTCGGGCTCGGCACCCGAACGTTTTGAGCAATCCGTACTTTTTGAGCAAGTTCGGCGTGGCCCTCAACGGCGGGGTGGGCGGCTGCCGGGCGGGTCGGGCGTTTTTTAACATTGACAGTGTCGGTAATGTAGCTATATGCGTGGAAAATCGGTATGATCCGGTGGGCAATCTGTATCGCGACGAGGTGATGGACCTGTTCCATCGGATGCGGCAGGCCTCGCGGGTGAATCGGTGCCGGTGCTGCTGGTACAACTGCCGGGGGGAAGTGGAGAGCTTGTACCAACCGTACGGGCTGTTCCGGAGCCTGCCGACGTACCTGTTCGACCGCGGACGAGCGCCGGAAAAGTCGCCGGTGTGGTAGGATCGGCGGTTCACGGGCCCACCGTTTGAGGGAGAACGGTGATTTGTTGACGGTGTCTGGGGGGTTGAGAGAATAGAGTATAAGGTATGGCGGATAGACTGGCGATTATCGGTTTTCCTTTTTCGGGCAAGACGACGGTGCTGCAGGCGGCGTGCGGGATCGGCCGGGAGCACCTTCACGCGGGCGGCGAGTCGGGCGAGCATATCGGCACCCTCAAACACGAGCACGATCCGCGGCTGTTGCGGCTGGCGGAGATCTATGAGTCGCGGAAGCTGACGCCGCTGACGCTGGAGTTGTGGGACTTTCCGGGTTTCGATTTGACGACCGAACCGGGGCGGCAGCACGCCCGCCGGCTTCTGGCTGAGGTCCGGCAGTGCGATCTTCTGGTGATCGTGCTGAGGGCGTTCGAGAATCCGTCGGTGCCGCAGTACCGCGACCGGATCGATCCAGCGGCGGACCTGGACGAGCTGATGGAGGAATTCGTCTTCGCGGACATGGACCAGTTGTCGCGGCGGATCGAGAAGCTCGAACAGCAGCAGAAGAAGCCCAGCCCGACGCGCGAGCAGGAGAAGAAGGAGATTGCCCTACTGAAGCGCTGCCTGGAGGCGTTGGAGGCGGGCCAGGGGCTGCACGAGGTGGTGCATGGGGCGGAAGAGGACAAGATGCTGCGCAGCTTCGCCCTTTTGACCCAGCGTCCGTGCGTGGTTATTATTAATGTGGATGAGAATAGACTGGGACAGGAGTTCGCCCTCAAGCCGCACCCGATGGTGCGGTCGTCGTTGGTGTGCGCCGTGGAGTACGAGCGTCAGCTCCAGGAGTTGTCGGACGAGGACCGCGAGGTGTTTCTATCGGAAGCCGGGATCACCGAGTTGCTGGCCGACCGGCTGGCGGAGGCGGCGATGTCGGCAATGGGTCGGATCAGGTTCTATACCGCGGGCGACAATGAGGCACGGGCCTGGCCGCTGGGCGCGGGGATCAGCGCGGTCGAGGCGGCGGGCAAGATCCACTCGGACATTGCCCGCGGGTTCATTCGGGCTGAGACGATCGCGTACGCGGACATTGACGCGTTGGGCGCGGTGAAGGAGGCCCGATCGGCGGGCAAGCTGCGGCTTGAAGGCAAGGATTACGTCATCAAGGACGGCGACGTAATTTTCTTCCGGTTCAATATATAGATTGGTAGCAATCAGGAGAGCCGACCCCGGCGCAGCGACGGCGCTCGGCCGGACCGGTCGGCAAGCGGCGTTTTTGGATGCAGAGGCCCTGGCCGACGAGGCGGGCGTCTCTGATCAAAGGAGACAGGGGATATGGCAGGACTGAATCGGTTTGAAGATTTCGAGTTGAGTCGCAAGCTGCAGGAGGCGATCAGTTCGGCGCGGCTGGAGAAGCCGACGGAGCTTCAGAAGCAGGTGATTCCGCCGGCTCTGGACGGCTGCGACGTGATCTTCGAGGCCCGGAGCGGGATGGGCAAGAGCGCGTGCTTCGGGATTCCGTTTCTTCAGAACTGGCTTCGGAATCGGAATCAGAAGGGGATGATCGTCACGGCGACGGCGGACGGGGTTCGGCAGATGGGCAAGGTGATTTCGCGGCTTTGCCCGGCCCTCAAGACCAAGGTGCTCAAGTTCACGGCGAAGGACGACTTTTTCTACCCGGATCTGCTGGCCCGTTCGCCGATGGCGATACTGGAGCTGGCGGTGGTCGAACGGTTCATCAAGCGGGAGAAGGAGTTTGCCTCGTCGGTCAAGATGCTGGGGATCGACGATTTCGACAAGCTGCTGGAGCACGAGGAACGGCTGAGCCAGGCGATCTCGCCGTTGAGCACGGACCGCCAGACGCTGATCAGCGCGGTGGAGTTGACCGAGCAGGTGATCGAGCGCGGGCGTTGGTACTGCGACCCGAACCGGCTGGAGAAGGTCAAGCTGACGCGTCCGGAGGCCAAGTGGTCGGGCGAGCAGGTGCGGCTGCAGTACATGGTGGTGGAAGAGGAGGACCGGTTCGACCGTCTGCTGGAGCTGCTGTCGGGCCTGAGCGAGAAGGTGGTGATGATCATCACGGACCTGGACCGGGTATCGCGTTACGTGGCGGACCGGCTGGTCAGCGCGAAGATACCGGCGGAGGTGCTGGCGTATTCGATGCAGTTGGACGCCAAGCAGTCGATTGCCGTTACGACGGGCGAGTCCGGCCGCGGCGTGATGGTCGGTTGCGAGGCGGCTTTGAACGGGGTGAACCTGCCGAAGGTGGACCACGTTATTTCGTGGGAGCTTCCCAGCCAGATCGACAGCTACTGGCGCCGGGTGGACCGTTTCGTTCACGCGGGCGAGCTGGGAGCGACTCTCATGGTGGACCAGGAGCGGGTGGGCGCCATTCGCATGCTGGAGCGGCGGTTGGGCCGGAACATGGAGGAGGTTCTGGTCCGGCCGGGCGCTCCGGAGCGAACCGAGCGTCGGGAGCGCCGGCCGGAACGGTCCGAAAGAGCGGAACGACCCGAACGGCGGGAGCCGCCGGCCCGTCCTCGCGAGGAGCGTCCGCATCCGGCCGCGGCCGCCGAGACGGCAGAGCCGCAGGCCGAAGCGGTTCAGGCGGCCCCTCCGGTCGTCGCCGAGGAGGTTTCAGAACAGGCTCTGATCATCCCGGAGCGGTTCCGGATGCCGGTGTTCGCCACGCCGGAGCAGGTCCAGGACCTGGCTCCTGAAGGCTTCGTCAAGACCCTGGGCAGCAAGTTCGTTCCGGCCCGTAAGAAGCGATAGGTACCGGTCGTCGCCGAATGCGAGGAAAGCAGGCGTCGAGCGTTCACAGACGTCCGCCGGTCTCGTCGATCTCCAGCCGCAGCGTGGAAGCGGAGGTCAGGGGCTGGAGCGGTTGGAGAAACGGTCGTCGGTGGGCGAGCAGCTCCGGGATTCGCCGCTTCGCGGGAAAGCCGGAGCGATGGTAGTCGCGACGAGACGCCCGGATGGGTCTACAATTACTCTTTAACCGCTGAGACGGTGCCCGCGGGACGATGGTGTCCGACCGGCTGGCGGCATCGGTAGGATCGAGGAGAGAGAAGAGGACGGACGGGCATGGATGAGCCGATGGCGGAAACGAAGCAGTACGTGACGATCAACCGACTGGGCCAGGTGGTGGGCCGGGAGGTGACGCTGCGCGGCTGGGTCCGGCGGGTGCGCAGCTCGGGGAAGGTGCTGTTCGCGGTAATCCGCGACGGGACGGGTATCTGCCAGGCGGTGCTGGAGAAGCAGGCCCAGACGGCTGAGCTGTTCGAGGCTCTGGACCATCTGGGCATCGAGAGCGTGGTGGAGCTGACGGGCGTGGTGCGGGCGGACGAGCGGGCGCCGGGCGGATACGAAACGGCGGTCCGCGACGGGCGGGTGCTGCACGCGACCAGCGACTTTCCGATCACTCCCAAACCGCACGGCGTGGACTTCCTGTTCAAACACCGGCACCTCTGGCTTCGGGTGCCGCGGCAGAACGCGATCATGCGGATCCGCGACACGCTGATCTGGTCGATCCGCGAGTACTTCCACAAGGAAGGTTTCACGCTGGTCGATACGCCGATTTTCGCGCCCAGCGCGGGCGAGGGGGCCTCGACGCTGTTTCGGGTGGACTACTTCGAGGAGGACGTGTTCCTGGCCCAGACGGGGCAATTGTATCTGGAGTCGGCGGCGGCGGCGTTGGGCAAGGTGTACTGCTTCGGTCCGACGTTCCGGGCGGAGAAGTCCAAGACCCGCCGGCACCTGACCGAGTTCTGGATGGTCGAGCCGGAGTTGACGTTCGTCGACCTGGACGAGTTGACGGCGCTGGCGGAGGATTTCGTCTGCTACATTGTCGGCTGTGTGCTCGATCGGCACCGCAAGGATCTGGAGGAGTTAGGCAGGGACGTTGGTCCGCTGGAGAAGATTCAAAAGCCTTTCGTGCGTCTGACGTACGATCAGGCGATCGAGATTCTGCACGGCGAGCCGGCCGAGCGGCTGATCCTGGGCGAGCAGCGGGAGCTGGAAGCCCGGATCGCCGGCGCCGAAGCGCGTCTGGTTCAGATGGAATCGCAGCGGGATCAGACCACCAAGGCGTGGCAGAAGGACAAGCTCTCCGCTGAGATCGTCGAGCTGCGGGAGGAGCTCGCCGAGTGGCGCGAGCAAACGAGGAATCTGCCGGACCACCTGGCGTTGGCCAAGGGGTTCGTCTGGGGCCAGGATCTGGGCGGTTCGGACGAGACGATCGTTTCGAAGCTGCACGAGCGGCCGGTATTTGTGACCCACTACCCTCGCGAGGCCAAGGCGTTCTACATGCGCCAGGACCGGAAGCGGCCGGCGGTGGTGGAGAACTTCGACATGCTGGCCCCGGAGGGCTACGGCGAGGTGATCGGCGGATCGGTCCGCGAGGAGGACCTGGACCGCTTGGCGGCGCGGATGGAAGAGGAGAAGCTGCCGCTCGAGCCGTACCAGTGGTATCTGGACCTTCGGCGGTACGGGAGCGTGCCGCACGGCGGTTTCGGGTTGGGCGTGGAACGGACGCTGGCGTGGATCTGCGGGATCAGGCACATTCGGGAGACGATCGCCTTTCCGCGGATGATGGGACGTATCTACCCGTAGGTGAAATCCGGCCGGTGCTGACACTACTAGCGATCATCAATTACGAACTGCTGCTTCGCAAGTGGCTGTATCTCGGGATGCTGGCGTTGCTGGTGCTCTCGAGTTTCGGCGCGCCGATTCCGGAGGACATACCGCTGCTGCTGGCCGGCTGCCTGTGCCGGCTGGGATACGGCCACTGGTTCTACGCGACGCTGGTGGGATTGGGCGGGGTGCTGTTCGGCGACATGCTGCTGTATTTTCTGGGCCGGCGTTTCGGGATGGGCGTGCTGAACATGCGTCCGTTCAACCTGCTGTTCACGCGGACTCACATCGCGCAGATGAAGCTGGTTTTCCGGCGATGGGGGCACTTTATCATTTTCTTCGGGCGGTTTTTCGCGGGCGTGCGTTCGGTGATGTGCGTGACGGCGGGCGTGTGCCAGGTTCCGGCGTGGAAGTTCATCCTGGTGGACGTTTCCGGCGCGATGGTGACGGTGCCGCTGCTGGTCGGGCTGGGCTGGCTGTTCAGCGCGAGCATCGCCAAGCTGACGGAAGGGATGCTGGCGGTCGAGCACGTGCTGGCGGGGCTGGCGGCGGCGGGGATCGCCGGCTGGATCATCTACATCCACCTGGCCAAGACCCGTCGCAAGGCGATTGTCCGGCGTCTGGCGGCGCCGCCGGCGTCCGAGGCGACGGGCAGCCAATCCGAGGGCAAGGAGGAGGTTGCCGACGATGCCGACTGCGCCCGTAATTGAGTACGAGTTGAGCGGCGAGTGGCATCGGATGGGCGGTCAGTTGGGCCGGGCCCAGGCCCTGGAGATTCGCCGGTTCAACGAACACTTTTTCGATTCGCCGATCAACCGGTTTCGGTTCGGGTCGCTGGAGCGGGTCTGGGAATACGCGGCGAAGGTGTCGCGGGTGCTGGAGGAGTTCAGCGGCTGTGCGTTTCATTTCCTGCGCGGGATGGCGGAAGGGGCGTCGCTGCCGATGGAGCGGGTGGTGGCCCAGGCCTGCGCGCCGGAGCTGACGCACATCGCCGGCGAGTCGGACTTCGCGGCGATCGGATGCACGGCGTGCGGCGTCAGTTCGTCGGTCAGCACGACGCAGAGCGCGCTGCTGGCTCAGAATTGGGATTTCAATTTCGATCTGCCCGCCTGGTACGTGCTGCGGCTTCGCCCGCCGCTGGACGAGCCGGCGCGGGTGATGGTGGGCATGGGTGCGGTGTTCGCGTGCTGCGGCGTGAGCGGAACGGGACTGGCGGCGACGTTCACCTCATCGGGGCACCTGCCGCCGGTTCGGCCGACGGCGGGACTGCCGGTGACCGCGCTGGTGCTCGAGGTGTTGGGCAGCCAGGATTTCGACGAGGCGATGGGCGTGGCGGTGGCGCTGCCGCGGGCGGGATCGTTCAACATGATGGTGACCGAGGAGTACACCCGCAACGCCCTGGTCGAGGCGACACCCAGACGGGTGGAGATCATCGACGGCAAAGAGACGCTGGTCGCGGGCAACCACTTTCAGCACCCGGCGATGGTGGCCAGGACGGCGCAGGACCTGACGCCGCCCGACCGGGCGGGCAGGGAGTTCGCCCGCAGCAGCGTGCTTCGGGCTGAGCGGTTTGAGGATTTGCTGGCGAACCGGCCGTCGAATGGGCTGACGCCGGAGGCGCTGATGGGGTGCCTCAAGGACCACGCGAACCATCCGCTGTCGATCTGCTGCCACGAGGAAGAGACGCTGCTGCGGTTCCGCACCCAGGGTTCGGTGCTCTTGGAGCCGGCGGCGCAGGCGCTGCGGTTCTGTTCGGGCCAGCCGTGTTGCGGACGGTTCGAGACGTATCCGTTGTGACGGAAGCTGTCGGCATGGACGTCAACGATTTCCTTCAGACGATGCAGCGGCGGGGCGAATATCGGGACCAGATCGCCCACATCCGGGAGATTCCGGCCCGCGAGGCGCGGTACGGCATGCCGCGGGAGCCGCTGCCCGAGGCGATCGCCGACGCCCTGTCGCAGGAGAAGATCGAGCGGCTCTACGAGCACCAGAGCCTGTCGGTGGACATGGCCCGATCCGGGCGCGACCTGATGATCGTGACGGGCACCGCCTCGGGCAAGACGATGTGCTACAATCTGCCGGTGATCGAGACGCTGCTGTCGGACCCGTCGGCGCGGGCGATGTACATTTTTCCGACCAAGGCTCTGGCCCAGGATCAGCTTGCCCGCTTGAAGCGGTGGGCGGGTTACAACGAGGCGCTGAAGCAGGCGGTGCGTCCGGCGACCTACGACGGCGATACGCCCTCGTCGCAGCGGACCAGGATTCGCAAGCAGGCCAGCATCATCCTGACCAACCCGGACATGCTGCACCAGGGGATTCTGCCGTACCACGCCAAGTGGAGCGAGTTTTTGCGGAACCTGCGGTGGCTGGTGATCGACGAGATGCACATCTACCGCGGGATTTTCGGCTCGCAGGTTGCCAACGTGCTGCGCCGGCTGGACCGGGTGCTGGAGTTTCACGGGGCCGAGTGCCGTTACATCGGCTGTTCGGCGACGATCGGCAATCCGCAGGAGTTGGGTGAGCTTCTGACGGGCCGGAAGCTCGATGTGATCGAGAAGGACGGCTCGCCGCGGGGCAAGAAGTACTTCGTACTGTGGAACCCGCCGTTCGTGGATGACGGTCGGGTGGTGCGGCGGTCGGCGAACATCGAGGGCAAGCGGCTGTTCACCGAGCTGGTGCGAAGCGGCGTACAGACCATCGTATTCACCCGGGCCCGGGTGGTGGCTGAGCTGATCTACAAGTACGCGGTCGAGGAGTTCCGGCAGCACAACGAGAACGAACTGGGCAAACGGATCAAACCGTATCGCGGCGGCTTCCTGCCGGAAGAGCGGCGGCAGATCGAGCAACAGCTCTTTTCGGGCAAGCTGATGGGCGTCAGCGCGACGACGGCGCTGGAGTTGGGGATCGACGTGGGCAGCCTCGACGCGGCGGTGCTGGTCGGTTACCCGGGCACGGTCAGTTCGGCATGGCAGCAGGCCGGCCGGGCCGGACGGCGATCGGAGCAGTCGTTGGCCATCCTGGTGGCGTACAACGATCCGATCGACCAGTACCTGATGCACCATCCGGACTATTTCTTCTCGCGGAACGTCGAGCGGGCGATCGTCGATCCGTCCAATCCGCACATCCTGGCCAGCCAGTTGGCGTGTGCGGCGTTCGAGCTGCCGCTGGCGACCCACGACGGGCATTTCTTCGGGCCGAAGTTCGCCTCCACGCTGGAGGCCCTGGCGGGCGAGGAGGGCCAGCTTCGCCGGATCGTCGACCGCTGGTACCACGCCAGCAGCACATTCCCAGCCGCCCACGTAAATCTGCGGACGATCAGCGAGAGCAGCTACGCCGTGGTCGACGCGTCGGGCAAAGAGAACCAGGTAATCGGCAGCATTGACAGCACCTCAGCTCCGGAACAGCTCTATCCGGGAGCGGTCTACCTGCACGAGGGGCGAAGCTACGTGGTGAGCGAGTTGGACCTGGCCACGCGGGTGGCGATGGTCAAACCCGCTGAGGTCGACTACTACACCCAGCCGGTGCTGCACAGCCGTTCGGAAATTCTGGCCGATGAGGCCCAGGCGACCGGCCCGTGCGGTGCGGTCACATTCGGACGGGTCAAAGTAATCTGGCAGACGGTTGCGTTCAAGAAACTCAAGTTTTACACGATGGAGGTTGTCGGCCAGGACGCCCTGGACCTTCCGGAGTTGGACCTGGACACCCGCGGCCTGTGGTTTCTGCCGGATGAGTCGATCTGGGACGAGGTCCGCGACGCCGGTTACGTGCCCATCCAGGCCCTCAGCGGCCTTCGCAACCTGATGATCTGGTCATTGCCGATTTTGGCCATGTGCGACCCGCAGGACATCGGCGGGCAGATTAACGTCAACCGCTTCCAGCGGCCGGCGATCATACTTTATGATCGTTATCTGGGCGGTTTAGGATTCTCCCGCCGCGGGTTCGACGAGTTCGAGACGCTGCTGAAGCTGGCCCACCAGATCGTGGCCGAGTGCACGTGTGAGGGCGGTTGTCCGTCGTGCGTGGGCCTGCCGCTGTTGCGGGCTCCGATCCATCAGGACCCGGACCTTCAGGGGCGCCCGGAAATCCCGGACAAGGAGGGGACGCTATTTCTGCTGGAACGGTTCCGGGAGCGGGAGTGGCGGATGTGCTGACCAGACGCAGCGAGGGCCGATCGGGGCGGAGGCAGTTTCCTGTTGACGTATCCTGCGTGCGGCCTTAAGATCGGGCGCGACACGGGAAGGAATATCGGCCCAGCTCCCCTGCTGTTGCCGGAGGAGATTTGATGAAACGGATACTCGTGCAGGTCGTGCTGCTCATCATGGTGATGATGACCTGGGGCTGTACGTCTTCGGAGATCTTAAATCTGCTGGCATCGATCAGACTCGGCGGCGGCAGCGGCAGCAGCGGCGGCTGCAGCAGTTGCGGCTGGTAGAGGGGTCCGCCGTGCGCGAGACGGTCGAGAGGCCGCAGCGGAATAGCGACGATCAAGCCGTGGATGGATGGTCAGGTTGAATTGCCCTTTAGTTGGAGAAACGCTATGAAGAAGCTTTTGGGTATCGCGTTGCTGGGCGTAGTGATGGTGACCGGGGGCTGCTCGCCTTCGACGATCCTGAGCCTGCTGATGTCATTCGTATTCGGCGGCGGCGGCTGCAGCAGTTGCGGCTAGAGGCGGTTTCCCTCCTGAAAGAAACGGACCGGGCAGCCACGACAGTGGCGGTTCGGTCTTCTTTTTTTGCGGCGGCGGTTTTGGTGAAGGGTTGACGTTTGAGGGTCCGATAATTAAGCTGTGGGTATGGTAGGCCCAGATTGCACTTTTTTCGGAGGAAAGCCATGAAGAAGCTGTTGGGTATTGCGGTATTGGGTGCGGTGGTGTGCAGCGGCTGTGCGACGTTGCCGGCGGAAACGAACAGCATGATCTCTTCGCTGATCCTGAACCTGATCATGGGATTCCTGACCGGTGGGATGACCGGCATCTAGCATCGCTTCGACAGTAAGAGGGCCGGCCGGTGGATCCGCGATCCATCGGCCGTTTTGTTTGATGCAGCGGCGGGTCGGTCAGGCCTGCGGGTAGTTGCCTTCCTTTCGCCAGACGTCGAGGATCCGTTCGTAGCGGCTCAGACGCATGCCGGTGTAGACGCAGTTGGAGGTTGAGAAGATGTAGCCGCCGCCGGGCATGCCGTGCCGCAGAGCGTAGCGGGCGCTTTCGGCGCACTCGGCTTCGGTGCCGGTATCGAGCAGGCCGCAGTTGACGTTGCCGACCAGGCAGACCTGCTTGCCGTAGCGGCGTTTGACGTCGGCGATGTCGACGCCGCCCTGGGGGTCGAGGCTGTGGAGGGCGTGCGGACGGCACTGGATCAACTGGTCGATGATGGGCATGATGTTGCCGTCGGTGTGCTTGATGGTGTAAAGGCCCATGTCACGGTAGGCCTTGATGAGCTTTTCAAGATAGGGCGCGACGAACTCGCTGAACTGCCGCGGCGAGAGAAACGGACCAGTGTTGAAGCAGTAGTCGGCGCAGAGGGCCATGCCGTCCAGCGGGCCGTCGGCGAAGTAGGTTTCCGCATCGCGGATGGCGTTGTCGACGCGCTCGGCGGCTTCGCGTTTGACGCCCTCGGGATCGTCGCCGAGTCGGCAGGCGAATTCGAGCATGCTGTCGCCGCCGGGCACACTGAAGGTGGCGTCGCCGTGCTTCATGAGGAAGAACTTCTCGCCGGTCTTCTCGCGAATGATCTGGGCCTGGCGGCGGAATTCCTCGGACGAAACGGCGCCGGAGAGGAAAATGGCGGAGTGCTCGAAGCGTTCAGCCGATTGGATCAGGACGTCGGCCATGTCGCAGCGGTGCAGTTCGCGTTCCGTTTCGGTCATCTGGCCCCACTGGTGGTAGTTGCGGTGTTCCGGGTGGACCTTGCCGAAGACTTCCATGGTCAGATAGAAGCGCAGCTCGAAGTGCGGCACACGGCCCGGAGGCTGCTTGCCCTCGAGGGCCATGATGAACTTCTCACGCGGGGTCAGGGGCATCGCTTGGTTCTCCATCACTGCCTTGGGTCGGTCTTCGGCGTACTATAGCCGTGGGTGCAAAACGGTGCAAACCAAATGTCAGGGCTATTCGCCGCGGTATTTGACGACCAGGAAGGTGGTGGCGGGATCGGGTCCGGGATTGCTGATCGAGTGGTTCACGTCGGCTGAGTAGTGCACCGAATCGCCGGCTGCAAGGTTCACCTCGTGGTCCAGCGAACGGACGGTGATCCTTCCCGAGGCGACGCAGAGGATCTCCTCGGTGTTGTGGAAATGCGGATCGCTGTCGAGGCTGCCGCCGGGCGCCAGGTCGATCTGGTAGAACTCGACGTCTTTTTCGAGATTGAGGGGCGAGAGGGTCCGGACGGTGCACCGCTGATCGCGGCTGAAGAGGTAGCGTTCGTCGTCGGCTCGGATGACCTGGAAGCGGTGTCGGACGCGGGCGTCTTCGAGCAGTTCGGAGAGATCGACGTGCAGGGCCCGGGCGATCTTCCAGACCACAGCGACGGTGGGATTGGCCTTTTCCTGTTCGATCTGGGAGAGCATGGCCGCGCTGACGCCGCTGAGGCGGGCGAGTTGTTCGAGCGAGAGCCCAGCCTTTTTACGGTGCTTCTTGACCCGCTGGCCGATCCGAAGGGCGGACTGGTCGCCTTTGGACGGGTCGGTCATGCCTTGGCGTCCTGCTGGTCCTGTCCGTCGGACTTGGGTCTGCGGGCGATGCCGTCGCCGAGCTTGCGGATGAACGACTGGTAGAACTGCATGGCCACTGCGTACTCGGCCTGGACGACCTCATCGGCTCCGACGCGGGCCACCTGCAGGCCGGCTGAGGCGTACTGGGTGCGGGCCACGATGTAGATTTTGGGGTTCACCCGGCGGGCGATGATGGTGGCTTCGAGAACGGCCTGCTCGTCCGGCACGGTCAGGGCCAGGACGGCGGCGCGTTCGACGCCGGCCTCGCGAAGGGTGTTCTCCTCGCGGATATCGCCCTCGATGATGCTGGCGCCCAGGTCCCGCTGGACCGCGACGGTGCGCGGATTTCGCTCGACCACCACGAACGGCACGTCATGCCGGCGGAACACGTCGGCTACGAACCGCCCGGCCAGGCCGTAACCGGCGATGATCACGTGGCCGATCTTGCCGAGATCGATGGGCGAGTTGGGCAGTTCGGGTAGCCGCGTGACCAGCACGGTCGCCCCTTCGGGCCATTCCACGGAGGTCTCAAGTATGATCCGGCCGTCTTTGTATATCCCGGAGATCTGATCCATACGCACGTTTCCTCCAAGGGCAATGCTGACTGCCGTACCCTATGGACAAATATCGGCTACTTCATCGACTCGGTCCACGCCTTGGCCGACTGGTTCCGATAGCGATCCGGTTCGCGCTTCAGGTAGTCGCTGTGCACGGCGGTGACCTCGGTGAACCGCAGCGAGTAGTGCTCGATCCCGTCGGAGGCCAACTGGTCGCTGATCTGCCGGTCAAGCGGTAGAATCGTGTCGCGCAGGCGAGCCCAGGCGCGGGCGTCGGCGGCCTCAACGGCCGCGAGTTGCTCGCGATAGACCCTGGCCGCGGGCCAGTCGATCCGGGCGTTGACGTACCAGTGGAAGACCCGCTGAAGCTTGCTGAGCCACAGTTCCAGCGACGGGTCGAACCGGATGCACGTGCCGACGAAGTAGTTGTCGAGCCGGCGGAACCGGTCCATGTCGATCAGACCCGCCGCCTCGGCCAGCTTGTAGCTCTCGGTGCCCGGGAACGGGTAGAACACGCTCCATCGCATCCGGCCCGGGCGGACCCGCACCATCAGGTCGATCGTCTCGTTCATCTGGCCGGCCGTCTCGCCGGGCATGCCGATCATCAGGAACGCGCTGCCGTGCAGGCCGAACCGCCGGCACAGCTCGAAGGCCTCGGCGATCTGATCGTTGGTCATGTAGCGTTTCAGGAAACCGCGCCGCAGGGCGTCCGAGCCGCTCTCGACCCCGAACTTGACGATCCGGCACGGCGAGTCGGCCAGGGCTTTGGCGCAGCGGTCGTTGAACGCCTGGACGTGGGCGTTAACCACGTAGGGAATGGTCAGGCCGAACTCGCGGTAGGCGCGGGCGAACCGCTCGACCCAGTCCGTATCGAGGGTGAACAGGTCGTCGTCGAAAATGACGGTCTCGAGGCCCGGATGGCGCTCGGTGAGCTGGCCGACCTCGCGGATCACCCGCTCGACCGGGTACCGCCGCAGATAGCAGCGGCGCGGATGGCCCTGCCCGGCGTACAGGCTCGATATCTCGTGGTTGAAGCAGTACGTGCAGCGGTACGGACAACCGCGGCTCGAGAGCATGCTCATCCAGCCGTTCTTGCAGGAAAGCAGGTGGTCCAGGTCGAAGATCTCGTAGTCTTCCGGAGCCAGGGTGTCCAGGTCCGGGTATGGGCCCAGCTCGCCGACCCGGTAGCTGCCGTCGGCCATCCGCAGGGCCAGGTTGTCGATGTCGCCGAGCTGCCCGCCGTTTTCCAGGGCGTCGACCAGGTCCGGCAGCATCCGGTCGCACTCGCCGTAGCCGATCATCTCCCAATAGCCTTCGTCGATCAACTGATCGAGGCACAGGCTGGCGTGGACGCCGCCGGCGATCTGGGGAATCTGCGGCAAGGCCTCGCGGATCGACCGGCTGATCTGCACCGCGTAAGGGTACTGCATCGTCTGGACGGAGAAGCAGACCAGGCCCGGATCGTAGGCCCGCACCTGCTCGACGATCTGGTCGGCGGTGGGCACCGGGTAGAGCTTCTCGTTGAGGTTCATCAGCCGCACGTCGTGACCGGCCGCTTTGAGCTGTCCGGACAGGCACGCCACGCCGTGATTGAACCCTTCTTCCGCGTTCAGGTTCGGATAGATCATCAGGATTCGCATATCGGGTATTGTACGCGTTGGCCCATCATTTGCCAAGGTGCGCCCGGGCCGCCGGGACGCGGGGCAAGAACCTTTCGGAAAACCGGTGGCACGCGGTTGGCGGACCGGCTACAATTGGGGTTCCCAGGGACGGGGCGGCTCAGTCGGGAAACCCGGAACCAGCTCGAAAGGGATCAAGGGCGATGCGAGCGACCGAAATCCGCGACTACTTCCGCGACAAGGCGACGTGGGTGGAATGGGACGGCCGGACGGTAGACCGGTTCGCCTACGGCAACGAAAACGTCACCGTCAAGGGGATCGCCGTCGGCTGGACCCTCACCCTGGAGATGGCCAGACAGGCCGCTAAGGCCGGGGCGAACCTCTTTATCACGCACGAATCGATCTTCTACAGCGGGTATCGATCGGAACCGGCCGAGCCCGCGCAGGTGGAGCGCGACCGCCAGAGGAAGGCCCGCGAGTTGGACCGTCTGAAGCTCACCGTGCTCCGCTGCCGCGACACGTGGGACCGGTTTCCCAGCGTCGGGATCCCGGACACCTGGATTCGCTTCCTCGGCTTTGAGGACTACCGCCGAGCCCCGCAAAGCTTCTACGCCCGGGCCAAGTTGCCCTCGACCACGGCGGCCACGCTGGCCAAGCGGATTCTCAAAAAGGTCGCTCCGCTGGGGCAGCAGTACGTCGAGGTGTTCAACCCCGCTGTCAAGGTCTCCAGCCTGTGCGTGGGCACGGGCAGCATCACGGAACTGCCGCTGATGCGCGAAGAGGCCAAAGCCGACTGCTACCTGGTCACCAACGACGGATCGCGGACCTCGACCACGGAACTGCACGCGACGGACCTGAAGATCCCGCTGATCCGGGTGGACCACGCGACGTCCGAGCTTCCGGGCATGATGGCCCTGGCCGATCACCTGGCTGAGGCCTTCCCGGGCGTTCCGGTCAAGTACATCCCCTACCCGTGCCCGTACAAGCTGATCGCCGGAGGCAAGTGAGGCACTGGTTACGGCATAAAATTCTTCCCGCGTGATGGCCGGCGGCTTATAATTGCTGTTTCTATTTCTGGATTTCAGCGGCCGTCGGATCAGGAAATGCATCGGATTGCAGTCATCAACCAGAAAGGCGGGGTCGGCAAAACGACCACGGTGGCGAACCTGGGCCCGGCGATCGCCCGGGCGGGATGGCCCGTGATCGTGGTGGATCTGGACCCGCAGGCGAACCTGACCACGCACCTGGGGGTCGAGCCGCGGCCCGAGACGCCGAATATCTACCACGTTCTCTCGCAGCAGAAGAGCCTGGCTGAGGTGCTGGCGAAGGTGGACGAGAACCTGTGGCTGGCCCCATCCAACATCGACCTGGCCGCCGCTGAGGTCGAGCTTTCCAGCGTGGTCGGGCGCGAGGTCATTCTCCGCGACGCGGTTGAGGAGTGCGGCGACGATTACAAGTTCATGTTCATCGACTGTCCGCCGTCGCTGGGAATTCTGACCCTCAACGCCCTCTGTGCCGCCGATGAGGTGTTCATCACGCTTCAGCCGCATTTTCTGGCCCTCCAGGGCCTGGGCAAGCTGCTGGAGACGGTGCACCTGGTGGCCAAGCGGATCAACCACCGCCTGAAGGTCAGCGGCGTGGTGCTGTGCATGTACGAGAGCGGCACCAAACTGGCCAACGAGGTGCTGGCGGATCTGGAGCGGTTCATCGAACAGAGCCGCGGCCAGCCGGTCCCGTGGGCGGAGGCGGTGGTCTTTCAGAGCCGCATCCGCCGCAACATCAAGCTCGCTGAGGCCCCCAGCTTCGGGATGGACATCTTCGGCTACGCCCCGCAGAGCAACGGGGCTGAGGACTATGCCGCCCTCAGCCGGGAGGTTCTGGCCCACTACGGTTACCCGGCGCGGCCCATCGGGCAGCCGTCCGGTCCGGCCGCTTCGGCTTCGTCCGCCCCGGAGTCGGACGAAGCCGAAGCCGTCGAGGGCCTGCGGCCCGAGGAGGCGGAACCCCTGGTCCACGCCCCACTGCCCAGCCAGCCCCCTAACGCTGAGCCGCGACCCGCAGCGGACCGGCCCGTGGAGAACCCGGATGAACAGCCCCCCACCGAGCCGAAAACGGCGGATCAGGGCAGCCCTGATCGCCTACCTGACGGTATGGGCGGTCCTGACCCACTGGCCTAACCCCGGGCCCCTGCCGCCCATTCCCGGCGGGGACAAGACCATCCACATGATCGGCTACCTGATCGCGGGAATCCTGCTGATGGCGGTCCCCGGACCGCCCTGGCGTCCGCGGCATCTGCTGTATTCAGCGGGACTTATGGCCTTTGCCGCGTGCGACGAGGCAACCCAGGCCCTGGTCAATCGCGGACCCTCCATTCACGATTTTGCCGCGGACTGCCTGGGAGCGGCCATCGCCGCGGGGTTGGCATTGACATTCTGGATGAGCCGCAAACCGTGCTGTTCAAACAACTTACCGTAGCTTCGGGATCGCGGCGGATGGTTCGTTTTCTGTTGACGGACAAGGGGGAACGGCATACACTTTGCATTGTTCCGAAAGGAAGACTTTTTCCCGGCCGATCACAGTCCGGAGGCGTATAAGCATATACTATTATGAAGAATGACAAGAGCCTGATTGCGGTTTCGAAGCGGCTGTTCTTTCAGGGGCTGGCTGCGCTGCTGCCGACCCTCATTACAATTGTTATTTTAGTAAAGTTATTTTCATTTGTAAATGACAACTTCGGTCGTCACATCGGCCGGGGCCTGACGTACAGCGCAGCGTGGGCGTTTCCGCATCTGATCGTGAGCGCGGATGAGGGGCTTAACGCGGAACAGAGCAGCCAACGGGTCGAGGCCCTGGCGAACAGTTGGCAGATGTCGTTGGTCGGCTTTCTGGTCGCCATCGTGCTGGTGTGCGTCCTTGGTTTTCTGTTGGCCAGCTTCATCGGTCGACGGCTATGGCGTTCGCTGGAAACCACGCTGGTGCAGTTGCCGGTCATCAAGCAGATTTACCCGTACGTCAAGCAGGTCACGGACTACGTGTTCGGCGAGCGGCGGGTGGAGTTTTCGCAGGTGGTCGCGGTGCAGTATCCGCGCGTCGGGATCTGGTCGATCGGGTTCGTGACGGGCCCGGGCATGCGGGCCATCAGGGAGTCCGAGGGTGAAGAATTTGTATCGGTATTCGTGCCGTCGAGTCCCACGCCGGTGACCGGATACGTGATCACAGTGCCGCGGAAAGACACGGTCGATCTGCCGATCACAATCGATCAGGCTTTCCGGTTCATCATCAGCGGCGGGGTGATCACGCCGGACGTCAAGCTTCCGACGCGGGAGGAGTCGAGCCGGGATTCGGACATTCAGGAGAGTCAGCCGGTGATGGCGGACCGGGCCGAGCGGGCCTAGCCGCGTTGTCAAATGGAACCACGGGTCACCTATTGTAGGAGGAATGCCGGTGCAGGTGAGCATTGTTGGACGACATATGGACGTGCCGGAGAGTTTCAAGGAATACGCTGAGACCAAGCTGGCCAAGCTTCCGCGGGTCTTTGACCGGGTGATGATGATCGAGGTGATCCTGGAGGGCCAGGCCTCGCAGAAATCCGTGGAGATTCTGGTTTCGGCCGCTGGGCACAGCGACTTCGTGGCCCGCGAGGAGGGCGATGACGTGTTTGCCTGCTTCGACCTGTGCCACGACAAGATCGATCATCAGCTTCGTCGATACAAGGAGAAGATTCGCAATCGCAAGCACCCGGAACGGCCCGGAGCGGGCGGAAGCTAGAGAGTCTCCGCCCGAGTTGATCGCGCCGAGCGACCCAAGGATCGATAAAAGTCGGCCGGATTAGGTTTGCCTTGCGGCGCAGGCTCTGTTTAACTGGTGATTAAGGTTCGCCCAACGGGAACCGAAATGAATGATGCGGCACCGCACGGCAAGAGCTTGGCGGCCCGCAATCCAGCGATAGTGAGGATTTGTAAATGAAACTTGCGGACATTGTGGCGAAGGATGCGATTATCGCCGATCTCCAGGCTCAGGATCGAGACGGCATCATCAAGGAGATGGTGGAAAAGCTGGTGGCGGCAGGAAAGATCAGCCAGGAGCATGCGGGGGACATCATCAAGTCGATCGTCAAGCGGGAGAAGCAGGGCAGCACGGGGTTTGGCAAAGGCGTGGCGGTTCCGCACGTCAAGCACGAGTCGATCAAGTCGCTGGTGGCGGGCATCGGCCGCAGCGGTTCCGGGATCGATTTTGCCGCGCTGGATCGCGCCCCGGTCTACATTGTGGTGCTGCTGCTGAGTCCGCAGGACCGTCCGGAAGAGCATCTCCAGGCGATGGAGACGATTTTCCGCCATCTTCAGCGGGACACATTCCGCAAGTTCCTGCGCCAGGCCCAGACGGTGGACCAGATTTACGACCTGGTGAAGGAAGCGGAGGAGATCGCGGCCTGAACGGCGGCGCAAAAGCCGAGGAATCGCGGTGCGGGAATCGGAACGGGACATCTCGGATCAGAGGTTTTCCGGGTCAGGACGCAGCGACGGGGAGATGCCGGTGAACTTGACCAAAAGCGGATCGATGAACAAGGAAAAGGACAACCAGGTTGTCGGGCGGGTGCGGATCATCAACAAGATGGGTCTGCACGCCCGACCGGCCATGCAGATGGTGGACCTCTCAAACAAGTTTTCGAGTCGGATCCGCATCTGCAAAGACCGTCAGTGCGTCAACGCCAAGAGCATCATGGAACTTCTGCTGCTGGCGGCGTGCGACGGAACGGAATTGACGATCCAGGCGGAAGGCCCGGATGCGGCGGACGCGGTGGACGCCCTGACCAAGCTGGTGGAGAGCAAGTTTGACGAGGAGTAGGACGCACCTTCGACGCGGCCGCGTCGGCCGAGGCAGGGCGACCGGCGCCTCATTCAACGGAATTTTCTTTTAGGCCATGGATATCAAGAAAGGTGTTGCGGTTTCTCCCGGAGTGGCGATCGCCGCGGCGGTGGTGCTGGACACGCAGGAATACCGCGTGTCCCAGCGGCGGATCGCCCCAGGCGATGCGCCCAAGGAACTGGAACTGCTGCACCAATCGATCGAGAAATCGATCCAGGAACTTCGGGACCTGCGTGCGCAGGTGGCCCAGAAGCACGGCGAGGAGACGGCCAGCATCTTCGATTTCCACCTGGCGATCCTGCAGGATACGCACGTTCGCCAGCGGATGGAGCAGTCGATCCTGGAGGAATTCTCCTCGGCCAGCCACGCGGTCAGCGTCGAGATGCGCCGCCACGTCAAGGACTTCCTGGAGATCAAGGACCAGTACTTCAGCGAACGGGTCAAAGACGTCTACGACGTGATGAAGCGTCTTCAGCGGCACCTGGTCGGCGGCCGCAAGGAGGACCTCGGCAAGATCTCGCACGAGTCGATCGTGATCGCCCACGACCTGACCCCGTCTCAGACGGCCAGCCTCGACCGGCGTTACGTCCAGGCGTTCGCCACCGACATGGGCGGCATGACCAGCCACACCGCGATCGTGGCCCGGGCGTTGGGCATTCCGGCGGTGGTCGGCCTCAACGACATCACCGCCGCCGCCACCGCGGGCGATACGATCATCGTGGACGGCAACCGCGGCGTGGTGATCGTCAACCCCGACGAGCAGACCCTCGAACAGGTCCGCCAGCAGCAGGAGGAGTTCATCCGCCTGGAACACGACCTGGTCGAGATGCGCCATCTGCCGGCGGTGACCCGGGACGACGTGCGAATCCGCCTGCTGGGCAATATCGAGTTTCCCTACGAGGTCGAAGAGTGCATCGCGCACGGGGCCGAAGGCATCGGGCTCTACCGGACCGAGTTCCTCTACCTGAGCCGGGAAAAGGAACCGACCGAAGAGGACCACTACGAGGCGTACGTCAGAGTCCTCGAGACGGCGGGCGAGCGCGAAGTGACCATTCGGACGCTGGACCTCGGAGCGGACAAGTACACGCAGGAGCGCAGCCGGGAACCGGAGCGCAACCCGTTCCTCGGATGCCGGTCCATCCGGTTCTGTCTCCAGAACCAGCACGTGTTCAAGCCGCAGTTGCGGGCCCTGCTGCGGGCGTCGGTGGTCGGCAACATGAAGATCATGTTCCCGCTGATCACCAACCTGATGGAGCTTCGCCAGGCCAAGATGATTCTCAACGACGTGGTCGAGGACCTGGAGGAGGAGGGCATCGACTTCCGGCGGGACATTCCGCTGGGCGTGATGATCGAGACTCCGGCGGCGGCGTTGAAGGTGGCGCAACTGGCCCGCGAGGTGGACTTCTTCAGCATCGGGACCAACGACCTGGTCCAGTACACGCTGGCGGTCGATCGGGCCAACGAGCGGGTGGCCGGGTTGTACAGCCCGACGGACCCGGCGGTGATTCGGATGATCCGCGACGTGATCCGCCAGGCCCAACGGCTGGGCGTGGACGTCTCGCTGTGCGGCGAGATGGCGGGCCAGCCCGAGTACGCCCTGCTGCTGTTGGGATTGGGGCTTCGGAATTTCTCGATGACTTCGCGATCGATTCCGGAGATCAAGAAGATCGTTCGCTCGACGACGATGGAGCACGCCCAGTCGATCGCGCGTCGGGTCATGCGGTTTGAGACGGACCGGCAGGTGACCAACTATCTGCGCGAGGAGGCCCGCAAGCTTCTGCCGGGGCTTTTCTGACCGCGCCGGAGGCCTGGGCGGTCAGATGGGCGCACAGACGGAATTGACAGGATCAGGGACGGTCGGGCAATGACAAACGAGGGCGGATCAGCCGCTGGAGTCCGGATCGCCTACGGCGAGTTCTCGCTGGGCGGTCCGTTGCGGTTCCTCTCGCACCAGGAGTTGATGGACTGCTTTTCGAGGGCGCTGGTTCGCAGCGGATCGCCGGTGGCCTTTTCGAAGGGGTTTAACCCCCGGCCGAAGGTGAGCCTGCCGCTGCCGCGTTCGGTGGGCATGGCGTGCGAGACGGACCTGGTGCGGATGGAGTTGGAGGGCGAGGCGGATCCGGAGGCGTTGCAGGATCGCTTGGCCGGCGCGTTGCCGGAGGGCATGACGCTGCGGCGGGTCTGGATCACGGCGTCGAAGACCTTTCCACAGGTCGAGGCGGTGGAGTGGGAAATCGACGTAACGGGCCTGGCGACGGAGGCTTTAGAGGCGCGTTGCCGGGAAGTGATGGCGGCCGAGCGGTGGCCCATCGAGCGGAAGTCGCCCAAGATGGATCGCCCGGCGCCGTTGGACCTTCGCCGATTTGTGCTGGACCTTCGGCTGGAGGACGGACGGTTGCGGGCGCGACTGGCGGTCGGCCCGGAAGGGAGCCTGCGGCCCGGCGAACTGGCCGAGGCCTTGGGTCTGGATGCGGCGTTGGGAACGTCGCGGATCACCCGGACCGCCATCGAGTGGAAAAACAAGGAATTCTTTGACATGCAGCGGGTCGCGTAGGTCAAGGCTTCGGGACGGATCGGACCTTCGGGTCGGCCGTCGGGCCTTGCCGGCGCGAACGGAACGGAGGACGTTTTGAGCAAGTTAATGCTGATCAATTTCATACGCGGCGAGGAGTGCCGGATCGCCGTGCTCGAGGACAGCCGCCTCGAGGAGCTTTTTACCGAGCGGGCTTCAGCAAGCTCGTACGTGGGCAACATCTACAAGGGCCGGGTGACGAACGTCGAGCCGAGCATCCAGGCCGCGTTCATCGACTTCGGGTTCGAGAAGAACGGGTTTCTGCACATCTCGGACCTGCATCCCCAGCACTTTCCCAAGAGCGAGGGCGACGCCAAGGAGCGCGTGGGCAAGAAGACGCCGCGGCGCGACCGGCCGCCCATCCAGCACTGCCTGCGGCGCGGCCAGGATGTGATCGTCCAGGTGACCAAGGAAGGCATCGGCAGCAAGGGCCCGACCCTCACGACCTACCTGAGCATTCCCGGCCGGTACCTGGTGATGATGCCGGGCATGAACCGCCTGGGCGTCTCGCGGAAGATCGAGGACGAGGAGCTGCGCAAGAAGATGCGCAAGGCGGTGGCCGACCTGAACCCGCCGTCGAGCATGGGCTTTATCATCCGGACCGCGGGGATGGACCGCAGCAAGCGCGAGCTGCAGCGGGACCTGAACTACCTGGTGCGGTTGTGGAAGGTGGTGCAGAACCGCCTGCGGAGCGCCAAGGCCCCTTGCGAGCTCTACCAGGAGTCCGACATCGTCACGCGGACGATCCGCGACGTGTACACGCCGGACATCGAGAAGATCGTGGTCGACGACGAGGAGATCGCGGCGAAGGTCCGCGATTTTCTGAGCATCGTGATGCCGCGGCACCAGGACCGCGTGACCATCTACGACGGCAAGGTGCCGCTGTTCCACAAGTACGGCCTGGAGGACCAGATCGCCCAGATCAACAACCGCCGCGTGGAGCTGCGCAGCGGCGGGTTCCTGGTGATCGATCAGACCGAAGCGCTGGTGGCCATCGACGTCAACAGCGGCAAGTTCCGCGAGCCGGCCGATCCGGAGCTGATGGCTTTGGAGATCAACCTCGAAGCGGTCAAGGAGTTGACCCGCCAGCTTCGCCTTCGCGACATGGGCGGGGTGGTGGTGATCGACTTTATCGACATGCGGATGGACCGGCACTGCCGCGAGGTCGAGCGCCATCTGCGCGATGAGATGAAGAAGGACCGGGCCAAGAGCAAGACGCTGCGGATGAGCCAGTTCGGCATCATCGAGCTGACCCGCCAGCGGATGCGCAAGTCGCTGGAGCGGTCGATTTCGCAGGACTGCCCGCACTGCGACGGATCGGGACAGGTTCGCACCGTTGAGTCGGTGGGCCTGGACGTGATGCGGATGGTCCAGTTGGCCATGTTCAACCAGCAGGTCTCGCAGGTGAAGGTCAAGGCCGCGCCCAAGGTGTGCGAGTACCTGCAGAACCGCCGGCGGCGGGCCCTGGTGCAACTGGAGGAGGAGACGGGCAAGCGGGTGGAACTGCTGATCGATCCGGCCATCCGGTCGGACCGCTATGAGATCGTCTGCTTTGACGAACGGCAGAACGAGGTGAACATTCTGACGATCGCGGAGGCGGCCAAGGAGCTTCAGGAGAAGCGCGCGCCGCGCCGGCGGCATCGGCGGCGCGACAAGCACGTGCACGAGGAGCCGACGGTGGTCGAGGAGATGCAGAGCGAGATCGACGAGATCAAAGAGAGCGCCACGTCGAACGGGACGGAAGGAGCACCGGGTAAGTGACGCGAGCGGGCCGAGCGGCGGTCGGCTATCTGCGGCAGTGGATGGGGCATTTCGGCGCCCTGCTGACCTACCGCAACACGGTGATCTGCACCATGACGGTGTGCCTGGCGGCGATCGTATCGTACTACCAGGCCCCCTACTTCTGGGGACTCGGCGCCAAATGGCGGCCGTACCTGGTTCCGATGACCGAATTGTTCCACGCGGGCGTCTACGTGCTGCTGCCGCTGGCGACGCTGCCGTTGTTGCGCGAGCGGGACCGGTTGGGCGTGCGGTGGGGCAACTGGCGGGTGTGGGTGGTGGACGTGGCGGTGGCGTACGCGGTGATCGCGGCGCTGATCGTGGTGTTCGGGCGGGGCGAGGACTTTCGGCGGATGTATCCGCAGTACAAGCCCGCGGGGGAATTCCTGAGCGTGTTCCTGTGGTTCCAAGCGGCCCAGTTGGCGTACTTCGTCGGCTGGGAGTTCCTGTTCCGCGGCTACATGCTGTTCGGCACAAAAAAGGAACTGGGCCCGCAGGTGGCGGTGATCCTGCAAGTGCTGCCGTTCGCCATTCTGCACTTGCGAAAGCCCGAATTGGAGGCGATCGGCTCGATTCTGGCCGGATTCTACCTGGGGGTGCTGGCCCTGCGGGCCAACAGCGTGCTGCCGTGCGCGATTCTTCACTTTTTGGCTGCCTGCACCATGGAC
Source organism: Phycisphaerae bacterium (assembly GCA_012729815.1). Lineage (NCBI taxonomy): Bacteria > Pseudomonadati > Planctomycetota > Phycisphaerae > Phycisphaerae bacterium. The sequence goes on from JAAYCJ010000267.1 coordinate 39,959, forward strand.
GTCTGGGCGGTCATACAGAACCGCCTGGACGGGATCTGACCTTTCTCGCGTAAAGACATGAAGCCGAGCAGGATTAACCTTGACGAATTATATACGAAATGGATAAATTAGGGCGGTGGAGGCAGTGCCGTGCCGTCACGTACTGAGATCTAACACGTTGGTTGATCGTCATTTATAGATGAGGGACGACCATGAAGCTTGACCCGACGGTGATGAAGGACTGGCAGATCGCGGAGACCGCTGAGGAGCGGATCAAGGGGATCGAGCAGCTCGCCGAGGAGACGGGGCTGTCCGGCGACGAACTGATCCCCATGGGCCGCAACCTGGCCAAGGTGGATTACATGAAGGTGCTCGAACGGCTGGGCGAGCGGCCTTCGGCGCGGTACGTCGACGTGACCGCGATCACGCCGACGCCGTTGGGCGAGGGCAAGACGACGACCACGATCGGGCTGGTCCAGGGTCTCGGCAAATTGGGCAAGAAGGTGGTAGGCGCGATCCGCCAGCCCAGCGGCGGGCCGACGTTCAATATCAAGGGCTCAGCGGCGGGCGGCGGGCTCTCGCAGTGCATCCCGCTCACGCCGTTTTCGATCCGCCTGACCGGCGATATCGACTCGGTGACCAACGCCCACAACCTGGCGATGGTGGCGTTGACCTCGCGGATGCAGCACGAACAGAATTACGACGACGCGCGGCTGGCCAAGAGCGGCCTAAAGCGTCTCGATATCGACCCGAACCGGGTGGGCATGAAGTGGGCGATCGACTTCTGCGCCCAGGCCCTGCGCAACATCACCATCGGCAAGGGCGGCAAGATGGACGGGCTGGAAATGGAATCGGGATTCCAGATCTCGGTCTCCAGCGAGGTCATGGCGATTCTGGCCGTCTCGAAGAACCTGGCCGACATGCGCGAGCGGATGGGTAAAATCGTGGTGGCCCACAGCCGCCAAGGCAAGGAGGTCACCGCCGGCGATCTGGAGGTGGACGGGGCGATGACGGCGTGGATGGCCGACGCGATCAACCCGAACCTGCTGCAGACGATCGAAGGCCAGCCCGTGTTCGTCCACGCCGGGCCGTTCGCCAACATCGCGATCGGGCAAAGCTCGATTATCGCCGACGAGTTGGGCGTCAAGCTGGGCGAGTATCACGTGACCGAAAGCGGCTTCGGAGCGGACATCGGGTTCGAAAAGTTCTGGAACCTCAAGTGCCGCATGTCGGGCCTTCGGCCGAACGCGGTGGTAATCGTGGCCACCATCCGGGCCCTGAAGATGCATGGCGGCGGGCCGACGGTCAAGCCGGGCATTCCGCTTGACGAGGTCTACAGGACCGAAAACCTGGAGCTGCTGGAAAAAGGCTGCGAAAACCTGATCGCGCACATCGAGACGGTCCGCAAGAGCGGCGTGCGTCCGGTGGTGTGCATCAACAGCTTCTATACCGATACCACGGCGGAGATCGCGCTGGTCCGCAGGATCGCCGAGGGGCACGGGGCGTTCGCCGCGGTTTCGGAGCACTGGCTGCGAGGCGGCGAAGGGGCGCGGGAACTGGCGGAGGCGGTGATCGCCGCGGCCGAGGAGAGGAACGGCTTCAAGTTCCTCTACGAGCTTGAGACGCCGCTTCGCCAGCGCATCGAGTTGATCGCCAAAGAGGTCTACGGGGCCAAGGGCGTGACGTATTCCGATCAGGCGCTGGAGAAGGCCAAGGCGTTCGAGGCCGACCCGGCGTCGCGGAAGCTGGGCACCTGCATGGTCAAGACGCACCTGTCGCTCTCGCACGATCCGGACATCAAGGGCCGGCCGCGGGATTGGGAGCTGCCGATCCGCGACATCCTGGTCTACCACGGCGCGGGTTTCGTCGTGCCGGTGGCGGGCGATATCAAGCTGATGCCGGGCACAGCGTCGGACCCGGCGTTCCGGCACATCGACGTGGACGTCAAGACGGGCAAGGTGCAGGGGCTGTTCTAGGCAAAGCGCCTGTCAGCGTCAAAGCCCCCTGCTCTCTCACGGTCACGGCTCTGTTCAGAGTCGCGTCAGTGGGAGTGGGCGTGGGCGTGAAGCTGCTTGCCGGTGGTGCCGGCGGCGAGTTCGGCGTGCAGGACCCCCTTCTCACGGGCCATGCGGTCGGCCAGCGACCTGATCTCGTGGGCCTTGCCGCGGACCATGATCATCTCGGCGCAGAGGTGTTCGTCGAGGTGAACATGGGTGGTGGCCAGGACCTTGCCGGCAAACTGGTGCTGTTGAGCGGTGAGGCGTTCGGTCAGGCCGCGGGCGTGATGGTCGTAGATCAGGGAGATCGTGCCGATCAGGACCTGGTCGCGGTCCCACTCCTGCTCGACGATCCGGTGGCGGATCAGATCGCGGACGAACTCCGAGCGGTTGCCGTACTGGCTCTGCGAGGTGAGCTTCTCCAAGCGGTCGAAGAGCGGTTTTTCGAGCGAGACGGTAAAGCGGACCACGTCGGACATGGCAACTCCTTTCGACGGCGACGGGCTTCGATCCCACAAGCCATTTTAGAGCAAGGGATTGCGCACTTCCAGAGGGGCGGCGTTTTTTTCCGGAAGATCGCGGAGAACGGACTTTACAGGCCGGGCGGCCCCTGGTAATATTTCGGCTACGTTCGTAATACTGCGGCGGCGTAGCCGCGGGGTTCGGGCGGGAAGGTACTCGGCCTTCGCAAGGGTCCAACCGAGAGGGAGAGAGACATGAGACGGGCAACTGGGATTCTGATGTGCGCGTGCCTGGCCGGCCTGCCGTCGATTGCAGCGGCGGAGACTCATTGGGACCTCCAGGCGACGGATTCGATGGGCGCCTCGACATGGAGCGGCTCGCATCCGTTCGTGCTGACGGGCACCATCCTGAACAACCCCGAGGACATGCTGGACGCAACGGCAAATTTCGTGCCGTGGGACGGTGGTGCAGGCCAGGGCCAGATGGGTGGGGAATGGCAGCTCTTCATTCAGGCCGACGAGACAGGCGACCGAGGCGGAACCGCGCTGTGGATGGGGCAGAACTATGGCAACCTGCCGTGGAATCACAGCAGCGATCTTGGTTACAGCAACACGGCATGGGAAGAAGAGATGCTGCGGCTGAACTACGACCCGGACACCGGCCATCGGTTCCGTCAGGGTGACCGGGTGACGGTGACGGCGAACTACTCAGCGTTCTACGGCGGCAAGCGAAACGTCAACGAAGGCCACAGCAAGGACACGGGGATGAACTTCAGCGTCACTCTGCTGGAGGCGGGGGCGGGTCTGCCTGAGCCGGAGAGCATCGACTTGACGGACCTGTTGGCGGACACGAGCGGCGCGGGTTACGATCCGAACTTCCCCATGTTCGACGCCTCGCGGCAGACCGGAGCCGAGCACTACCAGGGAGTGTATGTTCACCTGAGCAACCTGCTGATGGATGACAGTTCCGGTTGGGGGGGAACGGCGTGGGGCGAGCGGCTGTGCACAGTCAAAGACGAAGCGGGAAACCTCCTGAACCTGCGGATGCCGCTGTACGATCTTGGCGAGGTTCCGACCGGGTCGTTCGACGCATTCGGAATCATCAACCAGGAAAGCGGAATGGCGGAAGACGGACGCTTTGGCTATGAGTTGTTTGTGATGCAGATCACCCCGGAGCCGGCGTCGGCGCTCCTGCTGATTACGGGCGTCTTGGGATGGGTTGGAGCAAGGCGAAGGAACAAGTAGGTATGGCAACACCGAGACGGGCCGCCTTCACGCTGCTGGAGCTTCTGGTGTCCGTGGCGGTGATGGCGGCCCTGTCGGCTTTGACATGCATGGCGGTCGGCAGCGCGCGGGAGCGGGCGCGGGCGATCAAGGTACACGCTGAGCTGTACGGGCTTGGCGTGGCGCTGGAGGCCTACGGGATAGACTGCGGCGGCTGCTTTCCGCCGGTGCGGGTCAACTGCAACAGCGATATGCAGGACCACTGGTGCCAGCTTCCGATGGAACTGGCGGACGGCCGATACATACCGCCGGGCCCTGGAGGCGGGCTGAGCGCGACGCTGGTGGACGAGTTCAATCCGGGCCATACGTACAAGTACGCCGCGCCCGGTCCGATGCTGCTGAACGGGACGCCAGCGGGGAATTACCAGGTGTGGATTCCCGATGACGTTCCACTCTGCGAGTCGGCGCAGGGACGCTACTACTACAACCCGCAGACGACCCCGGTGCGCTGGATGGTCTGGAGCACCGGCCCACATCCGAAGAGCGAGAAGAGCTGCCACGAACGCGCGCCGATGGCGGCTGCCTCGTGGTACCGAGGGGCGGGCGACGAGGGCGTGCTCGTCCGCTTCCGCGACGCCCAGACGTGTCAGTTCAAGAGCCCGTAGAGACAAGATGATGGTGTCATTGAAACGCTTGTTGCTGGTGTTGGCGATCCCGACTCTGCTGGTGGACGGATGCGGGAAGGGCCGCGCGGAATCGGATCTGCCGACAGAGGTGGCTGCAACCAACTCATACCTGGAGTGCGTGGCGAGGGATCTGCTGGATGAAGGCGCGCCGGTAGTCCAGTTGAGCAGCCCCGGCATGTGTCCCGGGCATTTCGACCTGAGTCCCAGCCAGGCCCAGCAGCTTCAGACCTCGCGGCTGCTGTTTCGGTTTGAGTTTCAGACCGCTTTGGACGCGCGGGTGAGCGATCTGGTGGAGGCGGGGCTTCGCATCTGTCCCGTTCGCGCGGAGGGCGGATTGTGTTGCCCTGCCACATACGCGGCTGCGTGCCGCCAGGCCGCCGACGCCCTGGTCAAGGCGGGCCTGCTGCCCGAGACGCGGGTGCAGCCGCGGCTGGAGCGGATCGCCCGGCGCATGGCTGAGCTGGAGCAGCGGTGTCGCCGCCAAATCCAAGACGCCGGTCTGGCCGGTCGGCCGGTGGTCTGCAGCGTGCATCAGGAGGCATTCTGCCGGTGGCTTGGGCTGGAGGTGGTCGGCACGTTCAAAGCCGCCGACGTCGAGGCCCTTGGCACAATGGCGAAGGTCATCGAGAACGGGCGTGACGGCGGCGCGTCGCTGGTGATCGCGAACCGCTCGGAGGGACGCCGTTTGGCCGACGGGGTCGGATCGTGGCTGGCGGCGGAGGTGGTCGTGTTCGGCAACTTTCCGGACTCCGCGATCGGCCAGCGAACGTTCGACGACTTGGTCGACGCCAACGTCGAGGCGCTGATCGCAGCAGCTGAACCGGCTGCTTCAACCCAGCCGGCGGAGTAGCCGTCCGCCTGAGGAATCCCGCCTCCGAAAAAACTCCCCAAAAAGGACCACACCGGTACTGCGCCGTCACAAATCGGTAACATCCGTCCCCTACAATCGCCGTGGCGTCGATGGGACAAAATGGTACTATGGTGATGGAGGCAGATCATGAAACGAATCGGATTACTGATGGTCGCGGCGATGTTGGGCCTCAGCGGGCCCGTCCGGGCCGAGGCGCCTTCGGTGCTGCTGGAGAAGGCGATCTACGCCGAGCAGACCGAGGGCAACCTGGACGATGCGATCCGGCTCTACGAGCAGGTCATCGCCGAAGCCGAGACCAACCGCCAGCACGCCGCTGAGGCGTACTACCGGTTGGGCTCGTGCTACCTGCAGAAGGGCGAGAAGGAAAAGGCGGCCAGGACGCTGCGGGAACTGCTCGCCAAGTACTCGGATCAGCCCGGCCCAGCGGCCAAGGCGCGGCGAATGCTGGCCAAACTGCCGCCGGTCGGCGATCGACCGCTGGTGCTTGGCACCTCGCCGGAGGCGTTCGCCAATAACGTGTCACCCGATCTGGACAAGATCACGGTCACGTTCGACCGGCCGATGCAGGATGGAGGCTGGTCGTGGACGGGCGACGGCGAGACGTTTCCCAAAGCCACCGGCGGACCCCGTTACGACAGCAGGAGAATGACCTGTGTGCTGCCGGTCAAGCTCGAACCCGGCAGGGTCTACTGGGTCGGCATCAACAGCCCGAGCCTTCGGAACTTCAGGAGCGAGAGCGGTCAACCGGTCTTGCCGTATGTCATCCTCTTCGCAACGGCAACGGCCGACGGCCAGCCCACAACCATTCCGGACGATCTGACGGCCGAGGCAGAGACAATCAATTCACAGGCAGGACCGCTGGCGACGTCCCAGCCGGCGACGCTTGAGCTTCAACCGGCGCCTTGGCCGAAGAGCGAGGTCATGCGCCTGAGGTTGGTCACGCCGGCGGGAATGGAAGTGGGCGAGCAGATTTGGACGGTGCAGGCGGACAAGGCGGACGACGTGGAGGCATGGCGGATCGAATCCCGCATGACCATTCCGGTCAATAACGCGTGGCAATTCACGCAGGTGTTAACCCGGCAGGATACCTTCGCTCCGATCACCGGCGTGACGCGGCATCAGGGCGGCGAGTTTGATGCCCGGTACGGCAAGAACGCGGTCGAACTGACGACGACAATGAAGGACAACCTGACCAGCCGGACGATGGACATCGACCGGAAGGTGTTCGACAACGAGCAGGCGATCTACGTGATCCGCCGCATGCCGCTCGCCGAAGGCTACAACGGTTCGTTCTGGATCTTCCCGGTGCAGAGCAGCGTGGTGGTCGAATGCCGCATCAATGTGACGGGAAAGGAGACGATCAAGACGCCGGCGGGCGAGTTTGAGTGCTTTGCGCTAGAGCTGCGCGTGTTTGCCGGGAATACTTGCGCGTTGACTCATCGGCTGTGGATATCGACGGACCAGCACAGGTACCTGGTCAAGTACGATGCGGACACGGTGGTCATGGAACTGGTCGAAGCCGGTCCGTGGGTAAAACAGCCGACGACGTACACCAATCGCGAAGTGGGCGCAGCGGTCACGGTTCCGACCGGCTGGTTCGTCTACGAGAACCAGACCCCTCTGCCGTACAAGTTCATGCTGTATCTGCTCTCGCCGGAGATGAAGGTCTGGTCGGTGCTGGCGGCGACGGAGTTGTCGTTGGCTGAGGCCACGCCCAAGGAGGTGGCCGACGGCGATATCCAGGTCCTTAAGGGCTACTTCAAGGGCTACACCGTTCGCGAGGGCAGTTGGGCCGACGTGACGGTGGCGGGCCGGCCGGCGATCCGCTTCGTCGCCGATTACCAAGACGACGGCCGGACGATGGTCGAGGAGCGGACCTACATTCTCGGCGAATCGATGGTATACTGGTTCGTGTTCCGAGTCGAAAAAGCACTCTTCGATCAGCACAAGCCGGTGTTCGAGAAGATCGTCAGCAGCTTGGACCTCAAGCCGGCAGCGGCCGCGACGCCAGACGGCCAGTGAGGCGAGGCGGTTCGTCCTGTAGGTAGCGGATGATGTTTCGACGACGCAGACAACCGGACGGTGGACGCGGCCACGAGATCTGGCCGATCTTCGGCCTGCTCCTGGCGGCAGTGGTCGTGTCCACCGTCTGCGTCTTGTGGTTCATGGGCCAGGCGATGCGCAACGAGAGCCTGGCCGTCCGGCAGCAGGTGACCGAGTGGCATCGTACCCGGCTGGATGAGGCGGCGGGACGCGTGCGGCGGATATTCTCAGCGGATGGAGCGATGGGCGCACCTCTGGCGGCGGGCGGGCCACAGGAGGCCGCTGAGATCTTTGAACGGGAAATCCGGTCCGGCAAGGCGCAAGGGCTGATCCTCTACGACAAGGACGGGCACCGCATTTGCCCGTTACCGATCGCGGAAGAGCCGGGATTCGAATCGCCGGCGTGGACGGAGGCTGGGCGGATTGAGCATCAAGAGCACGACCCGGTCTCAGCGGCGAAGCTCTATGCCGCCATCGCACAGGATTCGGCGGCCGTGGATGAAACAGCGGCGGCCCTGCTGGCCCAGGCGCGGTGCCTGATCAAATCCGGCCAGAACGGCCGGGCGATCGAAACGCTGACGAAACTGACGGACGATCCAGCCTTCGCCGAAGCGCGAAACGGCGATGGGCGGCTGATGGCGCCCAACGCCATGCTGCTGACGCTGGAGTTGGTGCGGCGGATTGGACAGACCGCCCCGTCGGCCAACCTGCTCGAAGAGCGCCTGCGGCGAAGCCTCGCCGCTCGGATCGAGGACTACAGCGGACCGTGCATGCCGTCATCGCAGCGGCTGATGCTGATGGCCCGCCTGCGTGAGATGTATCCGAATCATCAGGAATTTGCGACCGAACAGGCTGAGGCCCTGGTCCAGGCGTATCTTGACGCGGCGACGTCTCCTCCATCGGCCGGCGTGCTGTGCCCTACCCCCCTTCCGGAGGTCTGGCAGTTCGCCTCAGCCGACGGTAGAAGCCTGCGGCTCTTCGATGCGCGGACAATCTACCAGTCGATCCGGGAGCAACTGCCGACGGATGACGGCGAAATAACGATCCTGGCCCCGGGCCGAGCGGCTGAGGGCCAACCGTTCCTCATCACGACTGTGGGCGAGACGATGCCCGAATGGCGGCTGGCTCTGATGCTCGATGAAGCCGAGCTTTTCGCCGCCGCGGTCCAGCGCCGGCAGGCGTCCTACCTGTGGAGCGCGATCCTGGTGATCCTGGTGATCGCGGCGCTGGCGGCGCTGATCGGCCGGCACCTGCTGCGCCAGGTGCGGCTGGCCCGGCTCAAGAACGATTTCGTGGCGACGGTCTCGCACGAGCTTAAGACGCCGCTGGCCTCGATGCGTCTGCTGGTCGATACGCTGCTGGAAGGGCGCTGTCGCGATCAGAGCCAAGTGCGCGAGTATCTGGAATTGCTGGCTCGCGAGAATGTCCGGCTCAGCCGGTTAATCGACAACTTCCTGACTTTCTCGCGAATGGAGCGGAACAAACGGACCTTCGAGTTCGTCAACGTCCAGCCGGCGGAACTGGTCGAAGAGGCGGCGGCCAGCGTCAAGGAACGCTTCGAGGCGTCAGGCCATCGACTCGAGGTGGACGTGGCCGACGGCCTGCCGCCAGTGACGGTGGATTGCGACGCAATGCTCACCGTACTGCTGAACCTGCTGGACAACGCCTGCAAGTACAGCGGCGACGGTCGGCGGATCGGCCTGCGGGCCTACGCCGACAACGGGCAGGTGCTCTTCGAAGTCAGCGACGACGGGATCGGCATGTCGAAACGGGAGACCAAGCGGGTCTTCGAGCGGTTCTATCAGGTCGATCAGACTCTCTCGCGCCGGGCCGGCGGATGCGGGCTGGGGCTGAGCATCGTCAAATTCATCGTCGATGCCCACAGCGGCTCGATCGACGTGAGGAGCGAACCGGGCAAAGGCAGCACCTTCACCGTCCGGCTGCCATCGGACGGCCAGCGGAGACACTGCGAATCATGAGCGGCGAAACGGTTCTGATCGTCGAGGACGACCCGACCATGCGGCGGGGCTTGAAGGACAACTTCGAGTTCAAGGGCTTCCACGTGCTCACCGCCGCCGACGGCGAAAAAGGACTCGACGCCGCATTGAGCGCCAAGCCGGATCTGCTGATCCTCGATATCATGCTGCCGAAGGTCAACGGCTACGAGATCTGCCGGGCCGTTCGCGACGAAGGGCTGGAGATGCCGATCATCATGCTGACCGCCAAGGGCCAGGAGTCCGACGTGGTGCTCGGGCTGAACCTCGGCGCCGATGACTACGTGACCAAGCCGTTCAGCATCAACGAACTGCTGGCCCGGGCCAATGCGTTCCTGCGCCGCCGGCGCGACTCGCAGCCGGCCGAATTCCGATTTGGAGCGTTCGTCCTCGACCTCAACTCGCACAGGCTGCTGCGCGATGGACGCGAGGTGGAGACTACGCCGAAGGAGTTTGCCCTTCTGGCCATGCTGACCCGCCGTCCCGGACGGGCGTTCACCCGCGACGAGATCATCAGCACGGTCTGGGGCTACGAGGTGTTGGTCACCGGCCGCAGCGTCGACCGCTGCGTGGCCACGTTGCGCAAGAAGATCGAACCGGACCCGGCTAACCCGACTTGGATCCGGACCGTCCGCGATATCGGCTACCGCTTCGAAACGCCGCAGGAGCCGGTCTGAGCACCTGTAATGTGGCACGGCCTCGGAGGCTATGGTCGACGACCAGAATGGCGTACCGCATCCTAAGCTCCCTGACGGGCAAGCCCACTTTTTACCATCTGCGTCAGTAAGCTGCATTGAGTAATTATAAAAATATGTCATGAGGGGCGACCAGAAGAGACATTCTGTTTCTACAGTTATCGGTCCAAGCTCCAGTCGAAACCGGGCGTTTGACGACAATAGAATGTGGCGCGGAATGTGCATTTTCCGTGGATAGAACGGCCTGCGGCAGCTAAAATTAGGGTTAATAGTTCAGTTTGTGGAGTCTCGTTGAAAATATCACACTAGATTTGTCATAGGCGGAAAGGAAAGGTTGGCGCCAGGATGGCAAAGACAACCCAGAGCAAGAAGGCAGAAAAGGCAGCGAAAAAGAAAGAAACGGTGAAGCGGCGGGTCAGTAAACCCAAGACCGAGGACAGCCTCTTTGCGGACCTTGAAGAGCAGGATCAGGCAACGGCGGTGGCGGTTGAAGAAGCCCCGATCGATGAGCCGGTGGTCGAAGAGCCACTGATCGAAGAGCCGGAGGAGGAAGCGGTCGAAGCCGCTCCGAAAGGAAAGAAGCGTAAGTCCGATAAATCGGCGGGCGAGGCCCCGGCCAAGCGGAAGAAGCTGCCGGCCCCCTACGCGACGGCTGAGACGATGGCCCAGCGTCAGCGGGAGATCTCGGTCTCCGAGTTCTTCGCCAAGAACCGGCACCTGCTGGGCTTCGACAATCCGCGCAAGGCCCTGCTGACCACGATCAAGGAGGCGGCGGACAACTCGCTGGACGCCTGCGAAGAGGCGGGCATTCTGCCGTGGATCGAGGTAACGGCCAAGCAACTGGCTGAGGACCGATTCGAGGTGACGGTCGAGGACAACGGGCCGGGCATCGTCAAACAGCAGATTCCCAACATTTTCGGCAAGCTGCTGTACGGCTCGAAGTTCCATCACCTCAAGATGTCCCGCGGCCAGCAGGGAATCGGCATCTCAGCAGCGGGCATGTACGGTTTGCTCACCACGGGCAAGCCGCTCCGCGTGACCAGCCGGACCTCAGCCAAGAAGCCCGCCCACTACTACGAATTACAGATCGATACTCAAAAGAACCGGCCGGACATCATCAAGGAAGAGGAGGTCGAGTTCGCCCAGGAACACGGCACGAAGGTTACCATTGAGCTGGAGGCCCGCTACCAGCGAGGGCGAACCAGCATCGATGAGTACCTGCGCCAGACCGCGATCGCCAACCCGCACGTGCACCTGCGCTACCTCACGCCGGACGGCGAACTGATCGAGTTCAAGCGGACGGTCGAGGAACTGCCGAACCAGCCCAAGGCGATCAAGCCGCACCCGTACGGCGTCGAGCTGGGCGTGCTGATCAAGATGCTGCACACCACCGAAGAGAAGACCCTCAGCGGGTTTCTGACCGGCGATTTTTCGCGGGTTTCGCCCAACGTGGCCCAGGAAATCGCCAAGGCGGCCAAGCTTGGCGTGCGTAGCCGGCCGTCGCAGATCGGACGGGGCGAGGCCGACCGGCTCTTCCAGGCGATCAAACAGGTCAAGATCAAAGCGCCCTCCACCGACTGCGTCGTGCCGATCGGCGAAGAGTGTCTGCTGGCAAGCCTCCAGTCGGTGGTCAAAGCCGATTTCTACGCAGCCGCCACCCGTCCGCCGGCGGTCTATCGCGGCAATCCCTTCATCATTGAAGCCGCTTTGGCCTACGGCAAACCGGTCGAAAACGCCAACGACGGCGGACCGGTCGAGGAAGAGGAACTGGAACTCGGCAAAGGCGACGGGCAGATCGAGATCGGCGAAGAGGACGAGAGCGAACTGATCAAGCTCTTTCGGTTCGCCAATCGCGTGCCGCTACTCTACCAGCAGTCGGCCTGCGCCACGCACCGGGCCACCGTCCAGACCAACTGGCGGAACTACGGCCTCAGCCAATCGCGCGGGGCCCTGCCGACCGGACCGGTGGTGATGATCATCCACGTCGCCTCGGTGTGGGTGCCGTTCACCAGCGAATCGAAAGAGGCGGTCGCCCACTATCCCGAGATCATCAAGGAGATCAAGCTGGCGATCCAGGACTGCGGCCGCAAGCTCGCCCGCTACCTCCGCCGCGAGAAGCGCGTGCGGGACGAACTCAAGAAGCGGTCCTACATCGAGAAGTACATCCCGCACATCGGAATCGCCCTCCAGCAGATCCTCGGCCTGACCCAGCCCAAGACCGACAAGGTGGTCGAAGAACTCAAGGACATCCTGGAAAAGTCCCGGACGCTGTAGGGGCTGGGCGCGACCTTCGGCATTTCCAGGTCCACCGGAAAGGGAATACATCTGCAGAGCGTGCCCTGGTCGCTCCTCCGTCACGGCGACCATCGGCACCTGTTGCGGTGCCCCCAAGAGTCTATCCTTCCCTCGATCCGGCGTGTCAGCGGACCAGAGTGATTACGTGTGACCGCAATAGTTTACCCCTCGGTCTGCGGCGGCTCCGGAGGAATGGGCGGGATCATCGGCTGAAGTGACTTGATCAGGTCAGGAATGCTGGCGGATGCGACTTCCCACAGACGTTCCTGCTTGATTTCGCCGTCTCATGAGCCAGAACATTACGCAGACCAATGATCCGTCGCCAAGGCACCTCCGGATGCGATTCACGGAACACGGGCGAGACGCGCCGTGCCGCTTCGCCGATGATCTCCAAGCTCCGCTCCACCGCCAACTGAAGCTTCCGATCGTCCATGTACTGCGCGAATGGCACGGCGTGCATCATCTCCCAATGGTGACAGCCGACTCCAGCATGTCCCAGAGGTACGCGGCGTCACGATCCTCACGCCGCATAGATGACCTCCTTGCCGGCCAGGATCGACTGCCGCCGGAACGGATCACGGATCGTGTCCTGCTCCACAAGATGCACGGGACGGCCGAAGAGCTCGTGCAGCTCAGCCTCCATGTCCACAAGGTCGAACAGGCTCCAAGTCGCTTCGGCAGCGAAGGTCACCAGGACATCGACGTCGCTTTCGGGTCCGAACCGCTCCGTCAACACCGACCCGAACAGCGCCAATTCCCGCACTCGCCACCTTCGGCAGAAGTCGGCGACATGCTCCGTCGGAATCTCGACTCGGCTTTGCACCATCGGCGCTCTTTCCTGATCTTGTGGCAAACGCACTACACCGGCTTACCAACGATCGTATATCCGAACCCGTTCTCCGCGCCAAATGCGAGATGGGGCAAGGGCCTGTGCGTCTCGCGGCGCCCTGCCGGCCGGAAAAGCGAGCACGCGTCCGTAGGCAACTCCAGAACTCTATCCGATCCGAATCTCCGCCCAGACCAGCTTGTACTCCTGCTCGCCGGTCGCCCTGATTTCGACCACGTTGTAGCCGTCGTGCAGCGTCGCCGGATCGATCTCGAAACCGGCGAGGGTCTTGACGCACGGGTGGACCTTCGGCGGTTTGACGTCGGTGGGTGCCAGCCGCTGCGTGTTGAGCCGCCCTTCGAGGCCCGAGGCGTCCAGCTCGCCGCCTTGGCCCAGCCCAATCCAGGCCTGGGCGCGGCTGGCGGTCGGCCTGGGACCGATGTGAATGCGGAATGCGGCGGTGCGGTTCTTTGCCGCGCGGGCGGGCAGGGCCTGCGGCTGCGGTTGGCCCGGCGCCCAGGTGTCAGCGAAGCTGACCACATGCCGCCGCGGATGGGCGGTGGCCGTTTCCAGGCAGCCGCAATGATTCAGTATCTGACGATAGTCATCCGCATCGTCCACTGTGGTCTGTGAGTCCATGTAGTTGAACAGGTAGACCCGATCCGCCCCACGATGCAGGAACGAAGCCGCCGTCCCACGGGCGGTCTCAGCGGTGTGCAGGAACCGCCCGTCGGCGAACGATTCGGGCGAGGGCATCA
>JAAYCJ010000268.1 GCA_012729815.1 Phycisphaerae bacterium
CACGGCGTTTTCGCGTGGGGCAAGTCGCCGGCTGAGGCCCTCAAGGCCGCGGTGATGGTCGAGGACGTGGCCCGTACCGTTTTCCTCGCCCTGCAATTGGGCCCGATCTCGCCGCTGCCGCTGGAAGAGATCGAGAAGTGGCACGACCGCTATCAGAACCGCTACGGCCAGTCTCGGCTGTAGAACAGGTGTGAGACGCAGCGGCAGTCCGACGCGCCGAAACGCGGCACGGCAACCGCCAGCCGCTTGGTCAACTCGGCGGCCAGCCGGCACTCGGCCTCCTTCGGCTCTTCCATGACGATGGCTCCGAGCATCCGCGCCTGGGTTGAGAGGTAGTCGATGTGCCACCGCAGAGGCTTGTCCCGCCGCCCGTGCCGCTCCAGGCGTGAATCGAGGTTCCGCTGGGCGCTGCCGACGTAGTAGTAGAATCCCTCACCGAACGGAAACGTCCCCAGCCGGCCGATCTGGATCTCGCGTCTCTCACCCAGATAAAACACGGCGATGTACACGCCGTTTTCCATGGTTCCCCGTCTTCCGGTCAGCGTCTTCGGCGCAGTAGGCCGAACGTCCCGAGCACCAGCAACACCAGGCTGGCCGGCTCCGGTGTTACCTGCCACGCCAGTGCGTAGTCCCACTCGAATGTCCCTTGGTCTATACCGGGCGCCACCTGCATCGAGTACCGATGGCCTGTCGTCAGTTCGAAGAACAGGTTCTCGGTGTTGTCGATCAGGCTGCTGGACGCGACGATCGGTTCGGTCCCGCTGGCGTCCAGATCGTAGAGCAGCAGGTCCAGGTTGTACAGCGTGGCGTTCGTGCTGAAGCCGGTATCCCCGCCGACCACGTCGAGGTTCCAGACCAACGATGCGATGAGGGTGTGGTGCCCCGCGCCGGCGGTGAACTCGTACGAGGCGGTCGCGTTGCTGGCGTTGGCCCCGCCGAAGGCCGGATCGTAGTCGAAGCCGAACCGCCCGATATCGGCTGGGTTGCCGTCCTCGGCGCTGTCCTGCTCGCCGGCGGCGATGATGCGGTAGCTGTTGTAGACGTTGAGCTGCCCGGCCCCGTAGGCGCGGCTCAGGCCGTTGGCGGTATCGACCGCATAGTTGGTCAGGTCCGGTCCAACGGCGTTGTCGACGGCCCGGTCAGCCCCGGCCATCAGCGCCGCCTTGATTGCTTCGGTGGTTTCGGCGTGGTGGACCGTCCGGCCGGTGCGCGGGCCAAGGTATGAGCCGTTGGAGAGGGCCGGGTTGGCCGCGGTCTCCAGCAGCACGGCGGTTGCGGCGGCGACCTCCGGAGCGGCGTAGCTGGTCTTGGTGTCGATCGCGTTAGGATCACCCGAGTAATTGCCTGGAGCCACCAGGGTCGGGCGGGTTCGGTTCGCGACGTACAGAGTGTCGACGGCGTACGTCCCGCTGTCGTGGACACCGCTGGTCACGCCGACGGTGATTGCGTTGAAAGCGTCAGCGAGGACCGTATAGCCATGCCGGGAGTTGTCCAATCCGGCCACTTGCAGAAAGTCATCCGTTTCCACGACGTAATCGATACGGCTCAGGATCGATCGATCGCTGGAGCTGTTACCCGCGACCCAACTGTGGTTGGCCAGCCGGTCGTTGACCACCTGAGGGGCGGTGGTCTTTCCG
>JAAYCJ010000269.1 GCA_012729815.1 Phycisphaerae bacterium
GGCCTCGCCGTCGAGGCCGGCCTTCCCTTCCGCCGCCAGCCATTCGGCGAACCGCTGATCGTAGAGGTCCCTGACATAAGGCCACTCGTCCCACCAGTACGTGAGGTTGTCTTCGTTATCGACGCAGATCGAAAACAGCGTCGGATCGTCCTTCCACGCCAGTTGCGTATACGGGTTGACGTGAGTCAGCAGACTGCGGGTGTAGGCCTTCCAGTTGGCCATCGCCGAATCGAGGACGGGGATCAGCGCCTTAAGATCGTGATGAACGCTGGCAGGCGCTTCCGGGATGATGCCCTGCCCAATCGCCCGATCGGAAAACAGGTCGATGCTGACGTAGATGCCCTGCTGTTTCAGGCAGTAGAGCAGGTAGTCGAGCTTGTCGAGCTCGACCGGATTCAGCGTGCAAACCGCATCGCTGAAGCTGCCGATCCCGCAGTCGAAATGATGGAACCGGATCGTGTTGTACCCCATGCGGGCGGCATTCTGAGCCAGGCGCTCGCAGGCCGCCCTGTCCTGGAAGTTGGCTGAGAAACACAGGTTTGCCCCACAGAACCGCACGGGCGTCTCGGGAGCGTCGGCGAAGGCGAAACGGCCGTCCGCCGTGGCGATGACGCGGCCGAATTTGCCGGCCGGTGTGTGGTTCATGTGCGAAAAATCCATGATGCTGTCGGGCTGAACGGACAGATCGTAGACGTAGGGCGTCCAGGTCTCGCCTTCGACGGTGTAGACCGGGTTGGGCACGAACAACCGCGGCACCGCCTCGCCGCCGGAGATTCCGGCGACCATCCAGACCGCGTTGCCGGTCGTCTCGAGCGTCAGTTGGGCGATGGGTTTGTTCTCGACGGCGAACCGGGCCAGGTACAGCCCGATGTAGCACGAGCCGTTGGTGGCGGTCCAGACCACGTCGCCGTTCTCGGTGGGCAGCACGTTCCACCAGTTGCTCACGTCGCGGTCGAATTCCACAGCGATGGTCTGCCGGCTGCCGTCGGCGTAGTCCACCTGAACGTGACCGACCGTGGCGTATCCTTTCGGCGCCCAGGCGATCGCGTGCAGGAAATAGAGGTATGCGAACGTCTTGTTCGCGACGGGAATGGTTGCCGATTTCAGGAAGTCTCCTCGCTCGGGTCCGGAGAAGATGAGGCACGACTTGCCGTCGTTGGCGGTTGGGTCGATGACATCGAACAAGACGCCGCCGAAACGTTTTGGCCCCACCGGCAGCATCCGGATGTCGTTGTTCGGACCCTGGTCAGTCCAGCCGCCCTTCCCGTCGGCCGGCTCCTCGTCGGCGAAACCCATATTCGCCTGGCGGCGGATGTCAATCGGCTCGGTATGGTACGGCTGAAGCTCGATGTCCAGATCGATGGCGCTTTGCGTGAGAACGCCGCTGGCCGGCGAGAACGACAGGCGGATCGTGTACCATTGATAGAGTTCGCCGTACTTGCGCGGGTCCTGGATGATGATGCCATTGCCGTTTCGGATCACCAGTTGGCCGGATTCGGTGGGAATGGTCAGCGTCTGTGCCGAAGCGGCCTGGTAGAGGAACTCCTCGCCGTACGTCTGCGGCAGCGCGATCGTCTTGCCGTCGCATTCCACCGACTTGCCCTGGTAGAGCTTGACCGGCAGGGTCACCACGAACGCCAGTTGACTGGTCTGGACGCCCGAAACGCTCGCTACTTCGACGTGGTAGTGGAGTTTGTTCGGCCCGGCGGCGCTGATCGTCTGAGCGAAGTCGAACCCGGCGAACGAGCCGGTCAGCGACCAGCGGTCGGCGGCTGCGGCTGGTTCGCCCTTGGTCGTTACCGCCCCCAGCACCTGGCGCGAGAGGGCCCAGTCCTTACCGTAGTGGTCCACGCCCATTTCGATCCCGGCGGCGGTATTCATCCAGCCGGTCGGTTCGATGGACACGCCCTCGATGAACTGCGGAACCTGGGCTGATACCGTTCCCGCCCACAGCAGACCGATCAGTGCGCATCTGAGCATGCAGCGACTCCTACAAGGGGGTTGCGACGGCCGGCGAGGCGGCCCGTATGATCTTCGAGGCGCGCAGCTTCGGCGGCGCTCCGCAGGATTCGCGGATGACCAGTTCGCAGGGCAGAAACTCCTGCCGCTCGCCGGTCAGCGTTCCGTTGATCTTTTTGAAGAGGATGGCCACGTCCATGGCCGCCTCGTCGGGCAGCGGCGTGCGGACGGTGGTCAGCGGCGGATTCAGTTCGGCGGCGAAGTACAGATCGTCAAAGCCGACGACCGCCAAATCGGCTGGGACGCTCAAGCCCATCGACTGGACCTCCTCGATGACGTTCCGGGCCACCGAATCGTGGATGCACACCACAGCCGATGGGGACGGCGACTGGGCCAGCAGCTCGCGGACCTCGCGGCGGCCCTGGTCTTCGACCGGGCCAACTTCGATCTGGCGGATATAGCCATCGGGCATGTCGAGGTTCTGCCGCTTCATTTCCTCGCAGAACCCGGAGAACCGCTGATCGGCTGAGAACACCTCCGGCAGGCCGCGGATATAGGCGATCCGCCGATGGCCCAGCCCGGCCAGGTGCCGAACGATCTCACGGGTGGCGGCGAAACCGTTGCTCGATACGAAGCTGTACCGGCAGAGGCTTTCGCCGGAAATGGGCGAGGCGATCAGGACAAAAGGTATACCCTTATCTTCGAGCGTCTGGACGACCTGGAGATTGAAGTCGGTGAAGCCGGGCAGTTGGATGGGCGAAAAGATGACCCCGCCGACCCGCTGTTCGATGATCCGCTGAAGATGGGCCTGGGTTTTTTCGCGGCTGCTCTCGTGATTGCAGACGATCAGCGAGTAGCCCTGCTCGTGGACCCGGGCTTCGATTTCGTGGACGACCTGGCCGAAATTGTCCCACCCGCCAGGCTGGCAGGCGACGATGGCTGCCAGTAACTTGTTGTCACTGCGCGGCTTAATGCTCTGAACAAACGTCCCGGCCCCCCGTCGGCGAGCCAGGATCCCCTCCTGGACGAGCAGGGCAATTCCCTCGCGGACGGTGGCCCGGCTCATGCCGTACTGCTGGACCATCTGACTTTCGGTGGGGAGCTGATCGCCCACGTCGATATCGCCCTTTTCGATCTGCTCCAGGATCAGCGACCGAAGCCGACATCGTTTATACGTCATATCCCTTGTCCATAAATACCACTATTACAACACTAAAGAGTATACCTTTTAACTGAATTTCGGTCAATGGTTTTCTTAGCCGCTAGCGCCTGCGGCTTGCGTTTGGCGGGTTTGGGATATAGGCTGTCTTTTCACGGCAGGTCGGGCCTGTCGCGGAACCTAGTTCGAGGTCATGAGCATGTGGACCGATCTGGAGTGTTTCCGGGCCACCGTCGAGCATCGGCGGCCGGGGCGGATTCTCTACTATGCCTGGTGCGTTCCCGACTTGCGCCGCCGGGTGGCCGAGGGGATCGGGACCGACGACATTGCCGGTCATTACGGGATGTTTAGTCCGGTGGGCATCGCCATCAGACGCCCTGAGGGCGCATCGCCGCCGGATTACTCGGCGTACTGGAGGGATGAAGACCTGCCCGAAGGCACGGCGATCAACGAGGTCGGGGTGGCGTTGAAGCCGAGCGGGTTCTACCATTTCGAGGGTTACGTCTCGCCGCTGCGGAACGCGACGAGTCTGGCTGCGATCGAGAACTACCCGCTGGAGGATCAGCGGGCGTGGACCGGCTCGCACATGGCCCATGAGGTGCGTCAGGCCCATGCCGACGGCAGGGTGGTCAATAGTTGGGTCGGGCACATGTACGAGACGGCGTGGCAGATCCGCGGCTACGAGCCGTTCCTGATGGACATGGTGGAGCGGCCGTCGTGGGCGGAGTGTCTGCTGGATCGGCTGGCCGAGCAGAATATGATCCGGGCGGTCGCAGCCACGCGGGCGGGCGTCGACTGGCTCCACTGCGGCGACGACGTGGCCAACCAGAAGGCCCTGATGTTCTCACCCGACCTGTGGCGGTCGATGATGCTGTCGCGGTGGCGCAAGGTCTGGCAGACCTGCAAGGCGATTAATCCTCAGATCAAGGTCTGGTATCACAGCGACGGCAACGTTTCGGCGATCGTACCCGAACTGATCGAGGCGGGCGTCGATATTCTCAATCCGCTTCAGCCCGAGTGCGTGAACCTCGATGATCTGCACCGGCGGTTCGGCAGGCGGCTAACCTTCGACGGGACGATCGGCACGCAGACGACCATGCCGTTCGGATCGGCCGACGACGTGCGGACCCGCGTCCGCGAGGTGATCGACAAGTACGGCCGCGAAGGCGGGCTGATCGTCTCGCCGACTCACGTGCTGGAGCCTGAGGTGCCGCTGGACAATATCGACGCCTTTTTCCAGACGTGCCGCGAGTACGGCCGTCTCGACGCATAGCTTCACATATTTCACGGAGAGTCACCATGCACAACATTCCTCTGACCACGATCATGCGGGCCGCTTACGAGTTGCACATTCCGGTGCCCGCGTTCAACATTCCGCACCTGCCGATGGTTCAGCCGATCGTCGAGGCAATCCGCTCATGCGGCAGTTTCGCCCTGGTCGAGGTGGCGTTGCTCGAGACGACCAAGTTTCAGGCCAGGAGCTTCGCCGCGGTGGCGGAACTGTTCAACCAACACGCCGACCGCGGGTATGTGCGGCTGCACCAGGACCATGTGCCGGTGATCGACGAGGACCACCAGCGGGTCGATTGGGCGCGCTGCGTGCGCGAGGCGCTGGATCTGGGATTCGATTCGGTGATGGTGGACGGTTCGCGGTTGCCGTTCGAGGAAAACGTTGACGTGGCCCGGCAGGTGGCCCAGATGGCGCACGCGAAGGGGGCCGCATCGGAGGCGGAATTGGGCGCGGTGCTCGGCCACGAGAGCGGGCCGATCCCGCCGTATGACGAGCTGTTCGAGTCCGGTCGCGGGTTCACGCGGGTGGATGAGGCGCAGCGGTTCGTCGAGGAGAGCCATATCGACTGGCTTTCGGTGGCGATCGGCAACATTCACGGGGCGATCACCGGGGCGGCCAAGGATCAGAAGAAGGTCGAGGCGCGGCTGAACATCGAGCACCTGCGCCGGCTTTCGGAGGCGACGCGGATTCCGCTGGTGCTTCACGGCGGATCGGGCATCCGGCATGAGTCGGTGTTGCGGGCGATCGAGAACGGGATCACCAAGATCAACGTCGGCACCGCGCTTCGCCAGACGTACGAGAAGACGCTCAAGGACACCCGCGACCCGTCAGCCGCCCAGCAGGCGGTGGCTGACGACGTCCGCGAAATGCTGATCAACTACTTCCGGATTGAAAACAGCGCCGCGAGACTGGCTGAGAGGATCGCCTAACCGGGCCGCTGCTTGGTCCGATTGCGTTCTTTGGCTGATGATTTGCCTTGACGTGCCGCGGTGTTTGTGTCAGATTGGCGTTGACGTTCGGCTGGATACGGGAAAGCGAGGTGTGAGGTGGGGAAGCATCGGCTTGATTTGGTGTCCGGCGCGATTGTCTTTTCAGTCTTCTGCATGCCGTTTCTGCCTGGCTGCGGAAATGCGCGGCACGATCCGGGGGTGACGGCCGATCCGCCGCCGGAGGTGCTCTCGCCCCCGGTTGCCGAGCCTGACGCGGAGGAGGACGCGTACCGGGAGTTTCTCGCGCGGCTGGGCGCTGAGCGGTTTCGGCAGGAGCATCCTGAGATCATCGAGCAGCTCGATGGCGAGGAGCCCAACGGGCGGATCACCGCGTTGCACGTGATCGCCGCCGGCGGCGATGTGGACGCCATTCCGTTGATTGTGCCGCTGGTTTTCGAGGACGGCGACCGGGTCGTTCGCATCACCGCCGCCTATGCGCTGCAGAAGATGGTGGTCGATCACGAGTTGAATCGCCGCGACCCGAACCATCTCGATCGCGTGGTGATCCTGTCTGCCGGACCCGACGACCTGGACCTTAAGCCGATGGCATGGCTCGTCCGCCGTCTGCTCGATGCGCCGGACGACGGCAACACCCGCGCCTACGCGGCGACGATGGCCGGCCACCTCGGTCTCCAGCAGTTTCGCCCGCAGCTTCGCAGCCTGCTCGAAAGCCCCCATGCCTCCGTCGCCCGAATCGCTGCGGAGGCTCTGAAAATGCTCGACGCCGCACCACAAACCCAACCGACCCAGCCGCAGGTTCACCCGCCATCCGAACTCGACGGAACTCGCGAACGGTGAGGCCGTTTTTGGAGGCACCGAAATGAATGCATATCATATCACGGCTGTTGTGATCCTTGCGATTGTGGCGCTGCTTGCTGTGGTGGTTGTCAAGCGGAGAGCGACAACGCCCGACTACAGCGATCCAAACGTGCTGCTGGCCGCATTGGCCGATGAGGCGGTCAGGATCGCCGCCGATCGCGGCGTCACTCTCGATTATTCCCCCGACTCCGTCGAGCAAGTCGAGTCGCTGCTGGCCGACCTGCACCAACGGCGAGTTGACGGCCGGCTGAGTGATGACGAACTTGGACTTCTCGCCCATCAATTCGGCGCTTATATCGGCGAGGTCCTGCGCCGCACCTACGGCGGATACTGGGCCGAAGACCACGAGGTGGCGGGGCCGAAGACCTTCCCGATCCATTGGAGGAAGCAGGGCGAGTCGTTTCCCGTCGGCTGGTGCGGCAAGCGGATGCTGTACGGAGAAGAGGACAACGTCTGGCATAAGTTTCAAATGGCCACCTCCGACGACTTTCTCAGCGGCGCGTACTGGCCGCAAGGCGATGCGAACCCTCCGTCCGATTAGCTACTCGCCACGACAAACCACAAGTGACTCTGCTGTCGTGCGACAGGACATGGTGTGAAGATGCCAGAATATCGGCACAGGCAGAGGCGGCCTCTTCACCGTCCGGTCTTGCGGCCGTATAATGGTTGGCGCACGCCGACGAGGTGATTGCGAGGTTTCCATGCTGACGCTGGTTAATACCAACCGGATGCTTCCGCCGATCGCGCCGATTGCTTTGGATTACATCGCCGGGCACATTCGGCGCGAGGGGCTGGAGGTTGAGATTCTCGATTTGAACATGGCGGGCGATCCGCGGGCCGCCCTTTCGGACTATTTTGCCAAGGCGCAGCCGGAGCTGGTGGGTTTGTCGTTTCGCAACTCGGATGATTGCTTCTGGCCGAGCGCGCAGTGGTTCGCTCCGGGCCTGGCCGAGACGGTGCGGACCATTCGGACGCTGACCGATGCGCCGGTGGTGTTGGGCGGCGTGGGTTTTTCCATCTTCGCTGAGCCGATCATGGCGATGAGCGGGGCCGATTTCGGCATTCACGGCGACGGCGAAGAGGCGCTGGTGGCATTGGTCCGCGAGTTGCGAAACGGGCGGCGGTTCGATCGGGTTCCCGGATTGATCTGGCGAGGTGCCAGGCAAGGGGAATCGCGGCTGGCGGATGGCGGCGCAGCGCAGCCGTCGTTTCACCGCAACCCGCCCGCTTGGCCGCGGGAACTGGTCCTGCCCACCAGCCGGAGCGAAGTTGACAACCGCTACTACTACGAAAACGGCGGTCAGCTTGGGTTTGAGACGAAGCGCGGCTGCGATCGGAGCTGCGCGTACTGTGCCGATCCGCTGGCCAAGGGTCGGTTTGGCCGGCTGCGCCGGCCCGCGGAGGTCGCCGATGAGTTACAAACCCTTGCTGTCCAAGGGTTTGACGTATTGCACACGTGCGATTGCGAGTTCAATGTGCCCGGCGACCACGCGGCGGCGGTCTGCGACGAGTTGATCGGCCGCGGGTTGGGCGAGCGGGTTCGCTGGTACGCGTACCTGGCTGTGGTGCCGTTCGGTCCCGATTTAGCGGCGAAGATGGCCAGGGCCGGGTGCGTGGGGATCAACTTTACCGTCGACTCGGTGAACGATGCGATGCTGGCCCGCTACCGTCAGCCGCACCGCCGCGAGGACATCATCCGCGCGGTGGCGCTGTGCCGCGAGCATGGCATCCGCTGCATGTTCGACCTGCTGCTGGGCGGGCCGGATGAGACGCCGGAGACCGCGGCTGAGACGATCGACCTGATCCAGCGGATCGGGCCGGACTGCGCCGGGGCGTCGCTGGGCGTGCGGCTGTATCCGGGCACGCCGATCGCCCAGCGGGTTCTGGCGGAGGCGGCGCCCGAGACCAACCCCGGCATCCGCCGCAAGTACGAGGGGCCCATCGACTTATTCCAGCCGACGTTCTACATCTCGCCGCAGTTGGGTCCGCAGCCCGCCCAATTGGTTCGCGACCTTATTGCCGGCGATCAACGGTTCTTCGAACCGGCCCTGGAGGCGAACGAGACGGGTCACGACCACAACTACAACGACAACCGGGAACTGACCGACGCGATCCGCAACGGGGCCCGCGGGGCCTACTGGGACATTCTTCGGCAACTTCGCAGCGTTTGAGCAGCGTTCGGCCCGCTGCGCCTATGATTAGCTGTATCCTCGCCCGGCTGCGGGAGTTGCGAACCGGCGGGGCGTCGGGTAAAGTGGTGGGCGCCATGGACGCCATCGTCATCGACAACGTACAGAAGCGTTTTGGGACGGTCGAAGCCGTTCGCGGACTGTCCGCGCGGGTTCCAGCCGGCAGCATCTACGGGTTTCTGGGGCCCAACGGGGCGGGCAAGACGACGACGATCCGGATGATCATGAACATCATCTCGCCCGATGAGGGGCAGATCGAGATTCTGGGCCGGTCCAGCCTGCTTCGCCGCGGCAACCGCATCGGCTACATGCCGGAAGAGCGCGGCTTGTATCGCAAGATGAAGGTGCGGTCGATGCTGGCGTATATCGGGGCGATCAAGGGCATGACGGGCCGCGAAGCCCGCGCCGCGACCGACCGCTGGCTGGGCGAGATCGGCCTTTCGGCGTGGGCCGGCCGCAAGGTGGAGGACCTCTCGCGCGGGATGCAGCAGAAGGTGCAATTTGCGGCGACGGTGATCAACGATCCGGACGTGCTGATCCTCGACGAACCGTTTTCGGGGCTGGACCCGGTCAACCTCGACCACGTCAAGGGCATTATGCTGCGGCTCCACCAGTCGGGCAAGACGATCATTTTTTCGACGCACATGATGGAGCACGCCGAGCGGCTTTGCGATCAGATACTGCTGATCCACCGGGGTGAGAAGCTCATCGACGGGCCGACGCAGGAGGTTCGCGCCAGCCACCAGACCGACGCGGTGTCGCTGGAGCTTGAGAGCGACGACCGGTTCGTCGATGCGCTGCCGATGGTGGCTGAGGTCATCCGCAACGGCCGGCGGATGGACGTGCTGCTTCGCGACGGGTCCGACAGCCAGGAGCTGCTGGCGGCGCTGGTGGGCAGGGTCCGCGTGCGGGCGTTCGAGCAGAAGATCCCCTCGCTTCACGAGATTTTCGTGCACATGGTGGGAGGGGCCGATGCGTAAGATCCTCAAGGTCGCCCAGCGGGAGTACATCGAGACGGTCAAGACCAAGACGTTTCTGCTCAGCGTGTTTCTCACGCCGCTGCTGGTCGGGATCATGCTGCTGTTCGTCGGGCGGTTCGACGGCGGCGTGGGCGGTCCTCAGCCGCCCAGGACGATCACCGTGCTCGACCTGTCGGAACAGGTGGCCGAGCCGCTGACCGCGGTGGCGGCGGAGTACAACGCGTCGCGGCCCGACCGTCAGATCCGGTTCGACGTTCTGGAGCCGCCCGAGAACCCGGACGTGCGGATCGAAGACCTCAAGCAGCAGGTCCGCCGCGGCGAGATCGACGCGCTGGTGGTGATCGATCACGACGTGCTGGACGACGGCGACGGGGCCCGGTACTACAGCTTCGCCCGCACGGTGGCCGACCTGGAGATGTACGAGAAGGTCTATCGCCTGATTAACGAGGCGGTGGTCACGCGGCGGTTCGAGGCGCAGGGCGTCAGTCCCGAGATCGTCAGCCGGCTCCAGCGCAGCATTCCGGTCGAGCAGATCGACCTGAGTTCGAAGGTCGAGGCGCAGCGCGACATGCCGGTGATGATCCTCGTGCCGTTCATTTTCGTTTTTCTGATGTTCACCGGCGTCTTCGGCGTGGGACAGGGCATGCTCACCAGCGTCATCGAGGAGAAGAGTTCGCGGGTGATGGAGCTGCTGCTCTCAGCCGTTACGCCGTTCCAGTTGATGTCGGGCAAGATTCTGGGCTTGGTCGGGGCGGGTATGACGTTGATGGCGATCTGGGGCGCGGGCGCGTATCTGGTGGGCGCGGCGATGGTCGTTTCGGACGTGGTCAGCGCGGCGATGATGCTCTATTTTCTGGTGTACTTTGTCCTGGGGTTCCTGGTCGTCTCGTCGTTGATGGCGGCGGTCGGGGCGGCGTGCAACACGCTCAAGGAGGCGCAGGGGCTGATGGCGCCGCTGACGGTGGGGCTGGTGGTGCCGATGGCGGCGTGGTTCTACATCGCCCAGCATCCCAACGGGACGTTCGCGATCGCGCTTTCGTTTATTCCGCCGATCACGCCGATGGTCATGGTCATTCGCCTGGCCGCCGATCCGGAACTCGCGGCCGGGCAGATCGCCGCGACGATCGGGCTGCTGGTCGTCTCGGTTCCAGCGGTGATGTGGGCCTCGGCCAAGATCTTCCGCACCGGCATCCTGATGTACGGCAAACCGGCGTCGATCCGGGAACTGGCCCGGTGGATACGGTACCGCTGAAGACGGAATTCTGAACGCCGAAATGCGTCGGGGCGACCAGGACCGTTCTGACGCCGGTCCCGGCCGCGGCGATGGCCGCGACGAACCCGGAGACGCCCGCGCCGGCCACCGCCACATCGACCTCGTGGATTACCGGCACGTTTCGCTGCTCGCTGACGGTCTGCATTCTATCTGCCTGCCTTTCTTTCGTTCGATCAGAAGTCCATCGTTCGTCTGGCCAGTTCCAGTTCCAGTTGGCGCAAATCGCGGCCGTTTTGTTCGTAGAACCGCACCTGTTGCCGCGACTCGGTCTCGGCGGTCAGCATGTGCCGGGCGAACGCCAGGTGATGGTCGGACTCCAGTTCCTTTGCCTTCGGCTCGATCCGATCGAAGAGCCGCAAGAGCTGATCTCGCACGGTCAGGATCTCGCCGGTGTGCGGTTCGATGATCCTGGCGTCGAGGTCGTAGCGCGTCGCCTTCCAGCGGTTCTGGTCCAGGTAGTGCTCGACCAGCCGCTCCGGCTCGCGTCCGGCTTCAAAGTCGTCCTGGAGCGTCGCCATCGCCGCTTGGATCACCGCGGCCAGCGCCGCGGCGCGGCGCACGTCGGTCGGCAGATCAAAGCATCGGAACTCAATCGTACCCAACGGCGGCTGAATGCGCACCGCCCACCACAGATCCCCGGGCCTGGCCACGTCGCCCGTCTCGTGCAGTTTGCCGTAGTACGCCTCCAACTCGGCGAAGGAGTGGAAGTCGGGCGGCGTCATCGTCCGCGGCATGGCGTTCATCAGCATCTGCCGCGTGGAGGCCAAGCCGGTCCGCCGGCCGTCGAGGAACGGCGAGTTGGCCGACAGGGCGAGCAGCGGATAGACCCAGCGGCACATCTGCCGCATCACGTACATCGCGCCGTCGGCACTGCGCATGCCGACGTGGACGTGCAGGCCGAAGGCGATCAGGCGGCGGGCGACGTCCACGTAGTGCTCAGCCAGCCAGCGGTAGTGTTCGGTCTGGACGATCGGCTGATTGGTCCAGTCGGCATACGGATGCGATCCGGCGGCGACGGCCAGGACTCCCACCTGCCGGCACGCCTCGGCCAGATCGCGGCGGGACTGGATCACGTCGTCGAGCAACTGGTCGGCGGTGCGGCAGACCCGGCTTCGCATCTCGATCACGCTGAGGATCAGCTCGTAGCAGGCCGACTCGTTGGCCCAGCCTTCGAGCCGCTTCCAGACCTCTTCCATCCGCGGCGCGAGCTGTCCGGTCCGCGGATCGATCAGGTGGAACTCCTGCTCAACCCCCATCGTCGGATACGTGTTCGGTTTGAACGGCTTCATCCGGCTTGCCATGACATCCCCCGTCAAGTCTCCTGGAACTCAGTGGCTTCGCGAATGTCACTGCGTCGCGGGTCCGTCGTCGGCGCAGAGCATCGAGGCCATTCCCGCCAGCACCGCCATTCCCGCCTTGACCGCTCCGTCGGCGAAGTCGAACCGGGCGTTGTGCAGTTCCGGGCTGTCGGCGCCCACGCCGATCCGGCACATCAAGCCGGGAACCTGCTGGAGGTAGAAGCCGAAATCCTCCGAGCCCATACTCGGCGTTTCAATCGCCACAAAACTCCGCGGCCCCAGCAGGTCACCCGCCACCCGGCGGAACAGGCTGTAAAGCCGTTTGTCGTTGCTGACCACCGGCGTGTGCTCCAAGAACTCCACTTTGGCCTTCAGGCCGACCGCGTGACAGGTGCCGTCGACCCGCTCGACCACCTCCCGCAACGTTTGGGCGCGAAGCCCGGTGTCGAGCGACCGGATCGTGCCCGAAAGAACTCCTGTATCCGATATAATGTTAGGCCGCTCGCCGACTTCGGCCTGACAGAGGCTGACGATCCGCTCGGGGGTGTTCATGTCCGACAGGGCCTCGATCACTCGCGCCACTCCCATCAGCGGGTTGCGAGCGAGTTCGGGCCGGGCCCCGTGCCCGCCCTGTCCGAGCACGGTGATCCGAAACACGTCGCACGCAGCCATCATCGCGCCGCACCGGGCTCCGACCGATCCGACGGCCAACCCCGGCCAGCCGTGGACGGCCAGGATGGCATCCGGGCAGGCGTCGATCGCTCCCGCCTCGATCATCGCCGACGCCCCCATGCTGGCCTCCTCCGCCGGCTGAAAGATCAACCGCACCCGCCCGCAGAGTTGGTCCGAGAGTGAGGCGAGAACCCTCGCCGCTCCCAGTACGATCGCCATGTTGCCGTCGTGGCCGCAGCAGTGGGAATAGCCGGGATGCTGCGACCGGTAGTCAAAGTCGTTGGCCTCCTCGACCGGCAGGGCGTCCATGTCGGCCCGCAGGGCCACGCACGGCCCCTGCCGGCCGGTGGCCAGTTCGGCCACGATGCCCGTTCCCGCGATCTGCGTCTGGAGGCTCAGGTCCAGGCTGATCAGCTCCTCGGCGAGGATTTCGGCTGTCTTGTACTCCCCCAGTGCCGGTTCGGGAACCCGATGCAGCCGGTGCCGCAGCACCACCGCACGCTCCCAGCACGTCTCGACCGCCTCAAGAAATTGATGCTTATTAAGCATAATTCATAATTATGTTATAGTGCCTGCGCTACGTCATTCGTTCGTTATTTTACTGAAACCCCCCTTTTCCGGATACCGAAATCGGCGAATCCGGAGCTTCACGGCTGCTCATCAAGGCCGAATTCGCGGATCCAGTCGTCGATGCTCTGATCGCCGGCGAGGCCGCGGCGTTTCTCCATGGGTTCCCGCGGCGGGCGCCGGCGGCTGAGTTTCCGGCTGACTTCGGTCCAGAATTCGTCGCTGGGCATCATTTTAGAGCCGCGTTTTTTGGCGGCCCGGCGGATCTGGCGGTCGGATGAGACGATCAGCAGCGTGCGCGGAGCGCTGTAGGTGGTGAGAAACTCGATGATCGCCGCATCAGCGGTGAGCTTGGGTCCGACGAATTGAAGTCCCAGTCGCCGGCACAGCGCGCCGGCCTCATGGAGCGTGGGCGGCGGCTTGCCATCGAAGACCAGCAGCACCTCGTGGCGCGTCTGGCGGGTCCAGGCGTCCAGCGTCGCGATCAGCGCGGCGACGGTCAGGCGCTCCGGGGCCTCGACCTGGCGCTTGGCGGCGTGGAACAGGTTGTAGGCGTCGATCAGAACCTTCACGGGCCTCCTGGCATCGGCTGGAGAATTCTGTAACCAGTTTTCGGCCAGACACTTGCAATTATCGACCCCGGCCCTATAATTGCAGTAGAATTTTCGGCCAAAGGCTCTTGTCAAACGGGCCGAAATCGCTACCATAGGCGGGT
The DNA here is from genome assembly GCA_012729815.1 of Phycisphaerae bacterium. Lineage (NCBI taxonomy): Bacteria > Pseudomonadati > Planctomycetota > Phycisphaerae > Phycisphaerae bacterium. The sequence goes on from JAAYCJ010000269.1 coordinate 13,912, forward strand.
AGCAGTGGACTGGGCGTGTGCCCGAGCGGCCAAAGGGGACGGGCTGTAAACCCGTTGGCGTGAGCCTTCGGTGGTTCGAATCCACCCGCGCCCATTCACATCCACACGGCGGTCTCGTCCGAGGCCGCCTTCCGTCCAAGGTCAAAACCAGCGGTCGGGATCAGTTCGATTCCCGCTCGTCGGGGCCGGAGGCTTGGCGACGTCTGACTTCGTAGAGGAGCAGGGCGGCAGCGACCGCGACGTTGAGCGAGGACATACTGCCCCGCATCGGGATCGTGACGCGCTGGTCCGCGGCGTCGATGGCGGACTGGGGCAGGCCCTCGTGTTCGTTGCCCAAAATGAACAGCAGCGGGAGCGGAAGTTCGGCCTGCCAGATGGACCGTTCAGCCCTGGCTGAGGTGGCAACCGTCTGCACGTGGCGCCGGCGGGCCCACGTCCAGACCGCGTCCATGTCGGCGGCGTGAACCACGCGGACCGAGAAGAGCGCGCCTCGACCGGCCCGGATGGCTCGCGGATGGTAAGGGTCGGTGCTTTCCCCGACGAGGATGCAGCCGGACGCTCCGGCGGAGTCGATGGTCCGCAGAATGGTCCCCAGGTTGCCGGGATCGGAGATATCGCTGAGGCACACGAAGACGTCCGCCTCGCTGACCTCCAGCGAGTCCAGGTCGGTCCGGCCGCCGGTGACGATCGCGGCCAAGCCGTCGGGGTTGTTGAGTTCGCTGACGTGCTCGAACACCGGCTGGGTCAGGGCCACGCAGGAGACGCCGTCGGTCCGCAGTTGCCGGACGAGGGATCGGCCGGCCTCGTCGAGCAGCGTGTCGCAAAACAGGAGCGTTTCGATTCCTCGATGGCCCGCCATCGCGCGCGAGATGAAGACGGCGCCCTCGATGACGAAGGCGTTCTGCTTGCGGCGCGCCCGGCTTTGCTCCTGAAGCCGCTTGACGCGGCGGATCAGCGGGTTGTGTCGGCTGTCGATTCGAGTCGGCGGCTGCGATGCCATGTCCAGTTCTTCCTGTTTGTCAGCTCTGTATCAGCGGTAGGTCGGCACGTTGATCTTGATTCCGCCGCGGCGGCCGGATTCGGCGGCGCAGATGCCGGGGACGGTCATTTCCAGGCCTCGGACCACGTCGAGGTACGGCGGCTCGTTGTTGATGATAGCCTGGATGAAATCGCCGATCATGTAGTATTCGCTGGTGCCGTGCCCGCCGGCGCTTGCTTCGGGCGGAGCGTCGGCGTGGGTCAGGCTGCACGGGATCGTCTGCGTCTTGCCTTCGGCTTCGGTGTAGAGCATCAGCTCCTCGTACCAGCGGTAGCGGTTGGTTTCGATGGCTCCGACGGTTCCGTAGACGCCGAGGAAGTGGAACTCCGGCTGTTTGGCGATGCTCGAGGCCCGCAGTTCGCGGATGACCCGCCCGCCGGAGGTTTGGAAGGTGGCCGCGGCGGCGCGGACTTCGCCGGGATATCGCTGGGCGGGGGCTGCGCCGATGCTGCAGACGGCTGAGGCGATCGGCTCGTCGATCATCAGCAGCAGCGGTCCCAGTTCGTGGGTGCAGTAGCGGATGTCCTCGAACTCGCCCCGCCAACTGGGCGCGTCGTGCGTCCCGCCGCCGAGGCCGTCGTCGCGGTCGAAGACGATGTGCCGGCAGTCGTGGATGTATTCGCCCTCGGCGAAGGCGATCCGGCCGATGCGACCCTCGCGAACCAGCCGGTGCATTTCCTGGACGATCGGGAAGTAGTTGACGTTCTCAGCCGCCATGTAAATCCGGCCGCTGCGGCGGACGGTTTCGAGCAGGTCGTCGGCCTCCTCCAGGCTCATCACCACAGGAATCTCGCAGAGCACGTGCTTGCCCGCCGCCATCGCCTTTCGCGTGCACGCAAGGTGCGTGGACGGCGGCGTGACGATGACGACCGCGTCCAGGTCGGCCGCGCAGAATGCGTCGTAGTCGTCGAAGGCTTTGCACCCGACTTCGCGGGCGACCTGTTCGGCCCGCTCGCGGTTCAGATCGCAGACGGCCACGAGTTCGCAATCGCGGCGGACGTTGATCAGCGTGGCAAATCCTCTGCCGCGACGCAGTCCCGCAGCGCCGAAACGAATAGCCATGCCTTTTCTCCTCCAGACCCTTCCCAAACTGGATCACAGGCAGAAACCCAATCGGCGCGTCAAGGTATCGCCAACTGTGGGATGTGTCAACCAAGGAGATTCCGAGTTCCCCTCGAGCGCCTAGCGCAGCTCGACCCGCGGATCGACCAGGGCGTAGCAGATGTCGGTGACGATCAGGCCGAACACGTAGAGCAGGGCGCCGATGAAGGTCATCGCGCTGATGACGGGGTAGTCGCGTGAGTGGATCGCCTCGATGGTCAGGTAGCCCAGTCCGGGAATGCCGAAGAACCGTTCGAGCAGCAGCGAGCCGAGGAACAGGAACGGGATGGCCAGGACCACCCGCGTGATCACCGGGATCATCGCGTTCTTGAGCACGTGCTTGAAGAGCACCCGGTGGGCCGAAGCCCCCTTGGCCCGGGCGGTCCGCACGTAGTCGGCGTGGACCTCGTCGAGGATCACCGTCCGGTAGAACCGCACCTCGGCGCCGAGGCCACTGACCACGCCGATCAGCACGGGCAGGATCAGGTATTCGATCTTGGCCCAGCCCTCCTCGTAGCCGAAGACCGGAAACCGGTCCAGCCTGTAGGCGAAGAACCACTGGGCGAACAGGATGTACGAAAGGTACGGCATGCTCATGGCCAGCACGCACAGGACCACCAGCCCGCGGTCCGCCAGCGTCCCGCGCACGTAGGCCACCATCAGCGAGACGGCCAGGGCAGTCGGCAGCCCCAACAGCAGGATCGGCACGGTCAGGCTCAGGCTGGGGATCGCGCCTTCCCTGATGATCTCGGTGATGTCCCGTCGGCTGCGGTAGGACTTGCCGAAATCGAACGTTACGGAGTCCCATATGTGGTGGAAGAACTGCGAGTCGACCAGGCCGGCAAGCCCGCGATCCTCGAAGGCGTGCAGGTTCACCAGCAGCGGCTTGTCGAAGCCGTACTCCCGCCGGACCTGTTCGAGCGTCTCAGCGGAGGCGCCCTTGCCCGCCATCTCGATCGCCGGATCGCCTCCGACCAGGTGAAACAGGATGAACAGAATCACCATCACCCCGAAGACGATCGGGATCACGTTCAGCAGCCGACGAATGATGTACGCCTTCACCGGCCCACCAGCTCCTTGCGCAGCTCAAGATCGAGGTCCGAGTACTTCGCCGCGCCCCATCCGAACGCGTGCGGCTTGTAGTTCCGCACGTACTTGTAGTAAGGCACGAAGGCCACGCGATGGGCGCTGAAGATGCACGGCACGTCGTCAACCACGATCCGCTCCAGTTTCCGGGCCAGTTCGACTCGCTCCGGACCAGGGTCCATGGTGTCGAACCGGCTGTACAATTCGTCGAATTCGGGGTTCCGATAGTTGAAGTTGTTGGGGCCCGGCGAGACGTTGGCCCCGTAGAAGAGGAACAGGAAGTTCTGGGCGTCGGGGAAATCGGCGACCCAGCCCATCGAGAAGATCTGGACCGACTTGTGGTGCACCTTGTCCTGGAACGTCGGCCAGTCCATGTAGTCGAGCACCACGTTAAGGCCGATCTTCTCCATCGACCGCTGGAAGTACCCGCCGTACTGCCGCACCGTGGTGTCGGTGCCGGGCAGCGAGAGCGTGACGGTGATCGGCCCGCCGTGGATCGCCTCGGCCTCCTTCATCTGCTCGCGGGCCCGGTCCAGATTGAACTCCGTCCACGGGTTCTCCATGGCCGGATCGTATTCCTTGAACATGCGCGGGAAGATGCCCTTGGCCGGGTAGCCTCGGCCGTTGTTGAAGACGTCGATGTACTCCTGGCGGTTCCACGCGCAGCTCATCGCCCGGCGCAGCGGCCGGTTCTTGCCCACCACCGGGTCTTCCATGTTGAACCCGAACCAGTAGTTGTCCGGCTGCTCCTGGACGACCAGTTCGATTCCCTTCCGAGCCAGTTCGGGGCTGAGCTTGCGTTCCGGCGTGATCGCCTGGTTGAAGAAGTCCTTGGGAATGCCCGCCGAGTCGATCTTGCCCTTCATGAACGAGAGCCACAGCGGCTGATCCTCTTCGATAATCGTGTAGACCAGCGCGTCGACCAGCGGCAGCGGTTTGCCCGCGTCCTCGAGCAGGCCCGCTTCATCGTCGCCCGGCTCGCCCTCGGTGGGATAGAATTCCTCGCGGTAGTTGGGGTTGCGGACCAGGACGATCTTGGAGCCCCGCTTCCAGCTCTTGAGGGTGAACGCCCCCGTTCCGACGGTGACGTTCTGGATCTGGTCGCCGTAGAACTCGACGGCTTCGCGGGCCATCGGGGCCGACGGCAGGTGGGCGAGGGTGTAGAGAAAATACGGACACGGACGCTTGAGGGTGATCCGCAGCGTATGGTCGTCGACGGCCTTGAGGCCTTCGACCGGCTGCGAGTAGTCCACCTGGTCGGCCGACGCGACGGTCTGGGTGTACTGGCGGAACTCGTCGAGGCCGACGATCTTGTCCTCGAGGAACGGCCAGTTGCGGCTGAGGTATTTAACGTTGGCAATCCGCTTCCAGGCGTAGACGAAGTCGTGGGCGGTCAGGAGCCGGCCCTTGCCGCCGGGAAAGCACGGGTCGTCGACGAACCGCACGTCCGGACGGAGCCTGATCGTGTAGGTCAGCCGGTCCTCGCTGATTTCCGGCATCGCCGCGGCCAGGCCCGGCTCCAGCTCGTACGGCCGTTTCAGGTAGCTGTACTGATAGAGGCACTCGTAGCACTGGCTGCCGACCGCCGAACTGGTGGTATCGCCGATGTCGCCCGGGTCCAGCCCGCGCACCTTCGCGCCCAGCGCCAGGTACCGGACCTTCTTGCCCGGCCCGTCAATATCGTCCGACCTGCCACGTCCGCAGCCGCCCAACATCAATGCGGCAGAAACGGCGACGCCGAATATCCCGATCCACTGCTTCATCTATATCACCCTTATCGCAAACTGTGGACACACCTCGGCGCAATACCCGCACAGGATGCACCGTTTTGGGTCGACTTCAGCCCGCTGCCCGCCCATCGTCATCGCGCCCTGATCGCACCGTTCGGCGCACGCCCCGCACCGTTTGCACATGAAGTTCACGAAGACCCGGCGGTCGCGGTGGGCGGCCTCATCGAGGGCCTGCCGGCTGATCTCCAGTTGTCCGTCGGAGAAGATGGCGGCGTTGAGTTCCACCTCCTGCACCGTCTTGACTCCGACGCACACGCTGTCGACGAACTCCAGACCTCGCACGAAGTTGAGGGCCTCGACCGCTTCCTTGCGCAGCAGGCCGCCGGCCAGCGGCTTCATCGCGTAGATTCCGACGCCCGCCCGGTGCACTTCGGCCAGCACCTCGGATTGGCGGCTCAGCGACCCGTCGGCGATGCCCAGGCCGCGGCGATTGATCACCGGCATCAGCACGTCGATCCGGTCCGCGTTGGCCAGGGCCGCTTCGCAGCCGGCGATGGTGTGGGTCGAAAAACCCACCGCCCGGATCCGCCCGTCCCGCTTCAGTTCCAGCAGCCGATCCAGGACCGGCCGCCGGGCCTCGAAGGCGTCGGCGCTTTCGACCTGGTGCATCAGCATGATCTCGACGGTCTGCCGGCCCAGCCCGGTGAAGGTCTCGGCAAGCTGGGGCTCGGCCTCCTCGATCGTCGCAGCGGAGATCTTGGTGGCGATCGTCACGTCGGCGAGGCGCTGACCCAAGCCCAGCCGGACGTGCTCGTCCGTCCGGTACCGATGGGCCGTATCGAAGAAGTCGATTCCCATCGCCAGGGCCTTCTGGAACACCGGCTCGGTTGACTCCGGCGGGATGCCCGCCTGAAGATAGCTCATGGTCAGCGTCCCGAGGCACAGCTCGCTGACCTCGAGGCCGGTTCGACCCAGCGTGTTGCGCTTCAGTACGTTCATGGCTCCTCGAAATCGATGCGGACCCAACTCCCGCTTTCAGTTCCCGCGTTCGCAAGGGCAATTATAGGCAACGGACCGCCGATCAACAACCGGCCGGACTCCTGACGTCGGCCGGATAACCGCCAGCGGCAAGACAAACGGGACTTGCGGTGCCGGCCGCAAGTCCCGTAGGTTTCCTCAAGCGCCGACCAACCGGACGGTCACCACAGGAAGAAGTCGAGGTCGCTCCACCGGTTGCCGTTGAAGTTCCACTCGTTGGCCTCGTGTTCGGCGTCCGTCGCCCAGTAGGCCCAGTCCCGGAGGCTCTTGATGTCGCGCGACCAGTTCCCGAGTTGGCCGTAGTTGCCATTGCCCCAGACCAACAGGCGGCGCGAGACATGAACGGCCAGGCTGTGCTCGTAGCCGGCGGCAATGCTCAGCACCCCGGCCAGCGCATTGTCACTTTCGGGATCATAGACGCCGAACGGAGTGACCGCAACCGGCAGATCCCGCGACCCGCCGCCGCCCGACAGGGACGCCGGCGAGAGCCACCGGCCCTGTCTGAGCCCGAGGATCTGCGATCCGCCGTTTCCGCCGAGCGTGATGGTGGCGGTCCGGCTGTCGGACAGGAGATCCGTGGCGGCGGCCTGCACGACGACCGTGGCGCCGTTGGTCCCGCTCGCCGTACCGATGCTGATCCAGGGACTGGCCGACGAGGCGGTCCAGTTCAGATCCTCGCCACCGTTGTTCCAGATGTAGAGATTCCGCGACGTGGTCACCGGCGCCCCGACGATCTCCTGGGTGACAAGCTTGGACAGCTTGGATTCGTACGATTCGATCTGCCATTCGGCATAGACTCTGGGATCGTCGGTGGGAGCGGCCTGCAGGAGCGCGATCTCCTGGGGCGAGTTCGCGGCGTCCGCCGCGCTGATCGACAGCGTCGCATCGGAGCGGGCGATGATCTCGCCCGGATTCTCCGGATCGTTGGGCTGGTCGTTCGCGGCAAATCCCAACGTGATGATTCCGGGCGTCGAGCCTTCCGCGCCCGAGGTGATCTGCACCCATTTGTCCTCTTCGGCGGTGCCGCCCGGCCAGACGATTTCCGCCGTGTACGCCAGGTGATGACTTCCCAACTCGTACACCCGCAGAGAGCGGCTTGCCGCTTCATCCGGCAGGTAGAACGTGCTGACATTCGGCGCCACCGCGATCAACGCGTCAAACTCCGAAGGCCCGGTGTACGTGTGAACGAAGCCGAGCTGACCCTTACTCCCGGCCCCCCAGCTCCAGAGCTGGTACTCTTCCGCGGCGCCGCTGCCGACGGACTCCAGGGCCAGCGAGTGGAAACTGCCCGCCGCCACCTGCACGATGAACCGACTGGCGAAATCGCCCGTCTGGGGGTCCACTAAAGCATCCGGATCGTTCGGATCGTACTTGTAGTGCTGCGTCACCGGCACCGGAATTGAGCTCAGGGCAATGCCGGGGGGCTCATGCTCAGGGCCGAACACGCCCAACTGGCCCTGCTCATTGTTGCCACACGCCCAGACCGTGCCGTCCGCCAGGGCGGCCACCGTGTGGGTGTTGCCGCCGTCGACCGACACGACCGCCTGTCCGCCGGTGTTGACCAGCCGCGGCAACTTGCTGCCCGGCAGAAACTCGGGACTGGTGAAGCCCAGGCCCAACTGACCCTTCGAGTTCCCGCCCCACGTGTACAGGGCGCCCTCGATGATGGCCATGCTGTGGTACCAGCCGCCGGTGATGTACGTCACCACGCCCAGCGATCCGAGGTTGGTCAGACCGCCCGGATCGCGGACCCAGACGGCTCCGTAGTGCTGGACGGTCCCGCCGTCGCCAAGCTGGCCCCGGTCGTTGCGGCCCCAACTCCAGACCCGTCCCGCCGTATCGACGGCGAACGAGTGCCAAGCGCCGGCGCCGACGATCACGACGTTCGTCAGCGGCTGACCGGTGTCCTCGCGGATCACCTGGACCGGCGATGGACGCGTGGTAAACGTCCCGTCGCCGCACTGACCGTAGTCGTTCAGGCCCCAGCACCAGACGTTCCCGTCGGCATCGACCGCCACGTTGTGGAACCCACCGGCCGCCGCGGCGAGCACGCCGGTCAGGAATCCCACTCCGCCTTCGCCCTTGACCTGCGTCATCTCGGGGAACATCTGGCTGGAGTGGTTGCTTCCGAACAGCGGAATGCCCTCGAGGTGGCCCTGGCCGATCTGGCCCCACTGGTTGTCGCCGCAGGCCCAGACCGTGCGGTCCTCGCGGACCTCGATCGTGTGGTACCACCCGGCGTCCGCCGGCGGGATATGCACCGGCGCGACGACCAGGGTATTCGGATCGTTCGGGTCGCCGTAACCGTCGTCCGGCAGGCCTCCGCCGTCCCCGATCTTGACGAACTGCACGGAGTGCCCGTCGCGGCGCTGGTTCACCGGATCGTAGACCCGGCTCCGCACCGTCGTCGTTTTGGTTATCTCGATCGGCTCCGGCGGCTCGAGGTAGAACGTATCGCCCTGGTCCGGCTCGTAGCCGTTGGTCGTGTAGTAGTACTCGTAGTAGGGCAGGCCGCCGTAGAATTCGGATATGCCCACCTTAACCATGAGGCTGTCGCGGAAGATCAGGGCGTCCGTGGTGGACTCGACCGAATTGGTGACGCTGGTGATGGCATCGCCCGTGATCTGGATGAAGTGGGCGGTCAGATCCTTGCGGCCGTCGATCGTCAGGTAGTAGCTGCCTTCCGGGTCCGCTTCCTCGTGGCCCGGCACCGTCTCGCCCGCCGGCCAGTCGGCTGTGGGAGTCGGAATCCTATTCTGCCGGTACCAGTCATACCAGTGGTCGAAGACCCACAGTCCGCCTCCACCGGTCGGCGTAATCTGCAGCACGGTGTTCAACGGGAACTCGATCTCCAGCTCGTCGTCCGGGTTGTCCAGCACGTACGGGCTGTTCGGGTCGTCCGGGGTGGTCACGTTGACGATGGTCACCGTGCCCTGGCCTTCCATGCTCATCCGCAGCGATGGAGGCTCGATGAACACGGCGGTGATCGCCTTGTCCTCGGTCATCGTGACCGTTTCGGGGTTCGTCTCGCTACCATCGATGTCTTCGTCGTCGTCGCTTTCCCAGTGGCTGAATTGCCGCCCGTAGGCGGGCACCGCGGTCACCGTCACGGTCGTTCCGGAGGCGTAGGTGCCGCCGGTGGGATCCAGGTCCACGTCGCCATCCCCAACCACGCTGGTGGTCAGGGTGTAGGTGCCCAGGAACACCGCGGTCACCGTCTTGTCCTCGTCCATGACCAGGTCCTGCGGGTTGTCCGTCCCGGTCAGGTCGCCCTCCCAGTGGTCGAACACCCAGCCGCTGGCCGGCGTCGCGGTCATCTCCAGCGTCTCATCCCAGTCGTAGAACCCGCTCGGCGGGGCGACCGTTCCCTGCCCTTCGATGATCACCGTCAACTGCGGACGCTCGGTGAAGACCGCCGTCACTTCCCGGTCCGCATCCATGTAGAGCGTCTCGGGATTCGTGATGCCGGTCAGGTCGCCCTCCCAGTGGCTGAACTGCCAGCCTTCATCCGGCACCGCGGTCAGCTCCACCTCGGCCCCTTCGTCGAACTGGGTGCCCGAGGGGTTGGTCTCCACGCTGCCCTGACCCACCACCGTGATCGTCAGCGTCATCTGCTCGACGAACACCGCGGTCACCAGCTTGTCCGCGTCGATCGTCAGCGTCTCGGGATTGTCGGTGCCCGAAAGGTCGTCTTCCCAATGGTCAAACCGCCAGCCGACCGCGCCGGCTGCGCTGAGCGACAGCTCCGTTCCGTCGGCGTAGGTTCCGCCGTTGGGATCGACCGTGCCCTGGCCCACGTACATCACGGTCAGCGAGAACAGCTCCTTGAAGACCGCGCGGACCGTCTTGCCCGTGTCAATGACGATGGTGGCCGGATTCGTCGTCCCCGACAGGTCGCCTTCCCAATGGTCGAAGACCCATCCGCTGGCCGCCGTCGCGGTCAGCGTCACCTCATCGTCCTCGTCATACGGCCCGCTCGACGGATCGACCGTGCCCTCGCCGGTCACCTCGACCGTCAGCGTGTACTGCCGCACGAATACGGCCGTGACCGATTTGTCGTCATCCATCGTCAGCGCGGTGGTCGCCGACGTGCCCGTCGCGTCATCTTCCCAATGGTCGAACCGCCAGCCGCTGGCTGGCGTCGCCGTCAGCGTCACCTGGGCGTTGAGGTTGTAGTAGCCGCCGGTGGGATCCACCGTGCCCTCGCCCAGCACCGTAACCAGGAGTCGCGGCTTGGCGCGGAACACCGCCGTCACCGACTTGTTCTCATCGATCAGAACGGTGACCTCAGCGTTGGTGTTCCCGTCCACCGGGTCGCCTTCCCAGTGGCTGAACGTCCAGTTCTGGGCCGCCACCGCGGTTAACGTCACCTCGGTGTTCAATGGATAGCTGGTGCCGGCTGGGTCGCGAACCACCATGCCCTGGCCTTCCACGTTCACCGTCAGCGTCCGCTCGGCCGGCGGCAGTTCCTGGAAGATCGCGGTCACTTCCTTGTTCGCGTTCATCACCAGGTTTTCCGGGTTGTTGCTCCCGTAGACCGCTCCGGACCACCCCACGAACATCCACCCCTCGCCCGGCGTTGCCAGCAGGCGCACCTGCTCATTGACCTGATAACCGTCGGAGTCGGGAGTCCGAGTTACCGAGCCCACGCCCGTGGTCGCCACCGTCAGCTTGTAACCCTCGGGCGGCGGGGTCGGAGTGGGAGTCACGTTCGGGTCGATCGTGTTGGGGTCGAACGGCCCTCCGCAGCCGGGAAGGGAAACCAGCATCGCCAGCCCGAGCAAACTCCCCACCAGAAAGGCTACAGTAAGAACAATCCCCAAGTGGTTGGCGGCATGCGTGTTGGTCAACGCCTCGGCGCAAGACCTTCCTCTTACCATAGCCTGCTTCTCCTATCTTCGCTGGGCCTATCTATCCTTTTCATTATACTGGCATCAGCAATGGCACGTCAACGAGACCGCCACTGCCGAACCGCGTGTCCGGCATGGTTCCAGATCGCGATTCTGTCGCTGCAACTGGAACCCGGGCGAACTCAACGCTCAAAACCGGTCCTGTCCGCATCTGAGGGTCGTCAGGTGAAGGCGTTTTCGCTGGGTGCTCATCGGGTATCCGGAGTCAACCTGCACACTATGGGGCGTTTGTGGCGGCGATGCTCGTCGCTCTCTCTCCGCCGGGGCCTGTCGCTAACAGCTTTGGCTGAAATACATTATATCATGCTCCGGCCCGGTCGCCAAGGGGTAAAAACCCGTCCCCCCGCTCATCGAAGCACCCCGCCTCGCCCCAGTTCCTCAAGCAACAGGGCCACCGCGTGGATTCCTCGGCGGAAGTCGTCAATGTGGAAGTATTCGTTGGGCCCGTGGGCCCCACAATCCGGCCGGGTAAAGCCCAGCAGCAGGATCCGTTCGGTCAGTTTCCGGGCGAAAAACGGCATGATCGGGAGCGTCCCGCCTTCTCGGACCATGGCTGGTTCGATCCCGAACGCCCCGAGTACCGCCTTGAACGTGGCGGCCACCGCTGGGCCGGTCCGCGGACCCAGGTACGGCTCAGCGAGTCCCAGCGTCTGAACCGTCGTCCTGACCCGCCGGTCCGCCAGGTCCAGGATGCGGCGGTCCAGCAGCGCGGATATCTCCTGCGGGGTCTGGTCGGGCACGATCCGCACCGACAGTTTGGCTGAGGCCTTCGACGGCAGCACCGTCTTGGGCCCTTCACCCGTATACCCCCCCACCAGGCCGTTGATCGTCAGGCTCGGGCGGCACCAGAGACGCTCGACCGGCAGGAACTCCGGCTCCCCGGCCAGACCCTCGACCTCCAGCCGCCGACACAGGTCCTCCTCCCCGAAATCCAGCGAGAGGAACTGCTCGTGCTCTTCCGAGGCGATCGGCCGGACCCTATCGTACAGCCCCGGCACGTCGATCCTGCCGTCCGGCCCGATCAGTCGGCCCAGGACGCTCACCAGGGCCGCCCCCGGATCGGGCACCAGCCCGCCGAACGTACCTGAATGTAAGTCCTGATTAGGACCGGTCACATCGATCTGCTTGTAGACGATTCCCCTCGTCCCGTAGGTGATGGCGGGCCGGCCCGGGGCAAATCCCCCGGCGTCCGTGCTGATCAGAAGGTCGCAGGCCAGATGATCGCGTCGGCCCTCGACAAACTTGAAGATCGCCTCGCCTGTCGACTCCTCTTCACCTTCAAAGATCACCTTGAGGTTTACGGGCAACGCCCCCTGTTCCCTTAGAAGTTGGACTGCTGAAAGATAAAGAATAATCGGTGCTTTGTCGTCCGCTGTGCCTCGGCCGACGATCCGGCCGTCCACCATCGTCGGTTCGAACGGTTCGGTGGCCCAGCCGTCCTCACGGTGGGCCGGCTGAACATCATAGTGTCCGTAGAAAAGCACCGTCGGCTTGTCGGGGTCCTGCTCCGTCTGGGCGTAGATCAGCGGCAGCCCCAGCCCATCGTGGATCTCCGCATGTCCCAGCAACTCGTGCAGGTAGTCGGCGAGCCACCTGGCCGCCGCGGCGACTTCTCCGTGCAGGGCCCGGTCGGCGCTGACCGACCGGAACCGCAAGAATTCAAGAAGTCTCGCTTGGAATTCTTCAAACCGCTGATTTACCTGTTGGGCAAAATCGGTCATCGCTCGTTCCTCCACGCTACAGGTGTTTCTGCATGTTACGAGAGTCCCCACAGTTCCCGGATCATCGCCACCGTCCGGTCCGCCAGTTCGGCTCCGCCTTCGGGACCGACTGGGCTGCTGGCTGGGACGGCGCCGTAGCCCTTGCCCGCGACCGCCCGTTCGGTGGGTACGTACGTGCCGGAGCCGGTCAGTTGGACCAGGAAAGTCTGGATGGCGGGGCTGCGGGCTTTGATCCGCAGGCCGTAGTCCAGATAGTATTCGAAGGGATTGGTCGCGATCGCCACGTCGCCCAGCCGCAGCACGTGCGCCTCGATCGGCACCCGCGGCTGGTCCCGCTCCGTGTTGAACCGTTCCACCACCCGCTGGTTCCATCGCATCTGTCGATAGGCCTTGGTGATCGGCACGTACCATCGCGGTTCATTTCGTTTTTTCGGATGGGCATCCAGGTCGGCCAGCAACGACTCGTACTGTCGGCGGCAGTTTTCGGCCGCCGCCGTCGCCTCGTTGGCCTCGTCCTGGGTGACCATCCGTCGCGGCAGTTCGACGGTGACGAGGCGGTGCACGACGAGCGGATTGTCCGCCATCTCCTTTTCCGCGCACGGCAGGGCGGCGGCCACCGCATCGGCGATCCGCGCGGCGATGTCCTGCCGCTGCGTCCGGCCCAACAACCGCCACATCCGTTCCTGGGCCGGCCAACCGATCAGGATCATGCTCTTGGCGGTCACCTGGTCGCCGGCGGCGCTGCATTGCGGCAGAACGTGCAGATCGGCGCCCAGCCGCCCGCGCAGTTCCCGCCGCGTCTCGTGCCAGTAGTCCGCGCTGATCTGGAAGTCCATCTCGCCGACCTGGGCCGGGCAGGCCACGTTGACCACCACGCCGGTCAGACGGCCGGCGCGATCCTGCGTGTACAACACGTTGACGCTCGGGTCCGTCGCGCCCTCGATGTGGGTAAAGTCCGGATCGTTCGGATCGCCGTACATCCGGGCCTCACCGCCCCGATAGCACATCCGCCGGTTGTAGCCGATCACCGCCTGACCCAAGCCAAAGCCGATCCGGCCCGGCTCGCGACTTTGCCACGCCCGGATCACCGCGGTGGCGATACGTTCGGCGGCCATCGCGGCGTACTGCGCCGGCGGCATCACGGGCAGATCGAGTCCCGTCCAGCCGGCAACCGTACCGCCACCGGCTTGCAGCACGTCATCGTGCACCCGCGGTTCGGGACCGGTGTGCGTGTGCGTGGCGTTCAGGAACACCGCCATCGGGTCCAGGTCCGGCAGGACGCTCCGCAGGCGGCTGCGCACGTCGTCGCGAAGCGCATCCGGGATCGACACGAAATCGCAACCAACCAGCACCGCCTGGGCCGGCGGCCCATCGGGCCGGCGCGACTCGATCGCCAGAGCGGTCGCGGTGACCGGATCGGCCACCGCCTCCGAAACCCGCGCGTGAAACTGTCCCGACACCAGCACCGGCTGATCCGGCGTCAGGTCCGCCTCCGCCCAGCCGATCCGCAAACCTTCAACCGATCCAGATCCACCATCGTGCATCGCACCTGCATCCTTACCACACATTCACGTACCAGGACCAGAATCATCACGTACGGAGTCACTATACCAGATCGTTTCACCCAAAACGATTGGCAATCGACGAACGATCCATCGGGGGATCTAGTCGTCCCCCGGCGTGTCATCGCCAAGCGGTTCAGGGGCCAGGGTGAAATAGAACGTCGCTCCGCGATCGAGTTCGCCTTCCGCCCAAATCCGTCCGCCGTGCCGCTGAACGATCCGTTCGACGGTGACCAGTCCAATCCCCACGCCAGAGAATTCCTGCTGGCCGTGCAGGCGCGAAAACGGCTTGAACAGCTTGTCCGCGTAGGCCATGTCGAACCCGGCGCCGTTGTCCCTGACGAAATAGACGGTCGGTCTCGCCCCGCGCAGCGCGCCGAACTCGATCCGGGCCGGCTCGCGCCCCGCGGTGAACTTCCAAGCGTTGCCCAGCAGGTTCTCGAGCACCGTCCGCAGGAGGGACCGGTCGCCCTCAGCGGTCACGTTCGGCTCGATGACCAACTCCGCGCGGCGATCCGGCGCCTGGCTGGCCAGGTCTTCGATGATTTGCTCGGCGATCGCTGAGAGGTCCACCTCCCGCCGCTGCATCTCCGCCCGGCTGAGCTGGAAGAGGGCGAGCATGGCGTCGATGATTTCGGCCATTCGCAGTCCGGCGTTGACCGAGCGTTGGAGGAAGTCGCGGCCGCGATCGTCGAGGCGTTCGGTGTAGTCCTTCAGCAGGATCTGGCTGAAGCCGGTGATGGACCGCAGCGGGGCCCGCAGGTCGTGGGCGACCGAATAGGAGAAGGAGGCCAGTTCCTGGTTCAGGGCCTGGAGCTGGGCGGTCCGCTCCTCGACCAGTTCCTCGAGATGCTCGCGATGGCGGCGGAGTTCGGCCTCCGCGCGCTTCAGGTGCGAGATGTCGTGAACGGCGGTGATGCGGACGGCGCCGCCGGAAGCCGGGGCATCCAGGCCTCTCACCTCGGCCACTCCCACGTGGCCGTCCTTATGGATCGTCCGGACCTCGTAGGGCAGGCCGGGTTTCTCCGTGAGGCTGGCCACCACCCACGGCCAGTCCTCCGGATGGATGAACCGGCGGATCTCCATCCCGCGCAGTTCGTCCATGGAGTAGCCGAGGATGTTCGACAGGTGCTCGTTGGCGTCGATGATCACTCCGTCCCGGGACACCACGATCCCCTCGAACGACGCTTGGGAAAACCGCCGAAACCGTTCCTCACTTTCGCGAAGCTCGCGCTCGGCGTCCTGTCGCTGGCTGATGTCGCGGATGATGCTCAGCAGGATCCGCTGGTGGCCGAACGTCTGGCCCTGCGAACCGACCTCGACGGGGAACTCGGAGCCGTCCTTGCGCCGGTGGACCGTTTCGAACAGCAGCCCGTCGTGGTCGGCGGTCTGCATCTGTGTTTCGATCGGAGGCGACGTCGCCTGCGTCCGCAGATCGAAGATCGTTCGTAGAAACAGCTCTTCGCGGTCGTAGCCGTAGGCCTCGACCGCGGCGGTGTTGGCGTCGATGATCCGGCCGTCATCCGGGTTGACCAGGAGAATGATATCGCGGGAATTCTCGAACAGCGCCCGGTACCGCGCCGCGTCGGCGGCCCGCTTGCGCTCGAACAGGCTGGCGCCCAGCGCCAACCCCATCACCATCACCACCGCCAGGAACGTTTGAAGGAGCAACAGCGATTCGTTGAGCGACCAGCCGCGGAACGGCCCTCGCCCCTCGTAGGTGCCCCAGACCGCCAGCAGTGTGGTCAACAGCATCGCCAGCACCACTCCGCCCTGGTCCAACCGGAACGCCGCCCACAGGATCAGCGGGATGACGAGAAACCCGATCGGGTAGCGTGATTCCAGAACGAGAAAGGGCGCGCCGAAGATCAGATCGCCCACGAGCAGGATCAGCAGCAGGACCAGCGCCAACTCCGCTGGACGCTCGAAGAGCAACCGCTGGTGCGACGGACGCCACAGGACGACTATCGGCGCGACGATGATGACGCCGACCAGATCGCCCAACCACCACGTCCACCACGTGTACAGGTACTGTGCCGGCACGACAGAACCGGCCAGCATGGTGCTGGTAACCCCGACGGTAGGGCTGACCAGCACGCTGACCATGGCGGCGACCACGAAGGCGAAAACGTCGCCGATACGGTCGAATGGATTGGCCGTCCCGGTCAGACGCCGGATCAGAAACGCCCCGAAAACCGCCTGCAGGGTGGCCCCGACCGCGATCGTGCCGCCGGCGAGTAAAGCCACTGATAGTTCAGCACCCCCGCCGCACAGGGCCTGAGCGTGGGCGGCAAAAGCCCCCAGCCATATCCCCGGAGCGACGACGTAGCCGCACAACAAAATGGCCGCCAAGGCGATTCCCGAAGGCAGCCACACCGGCGAGACGTTGCCGGGAGGAATGGCGGCAAGATATCCCACGCTGGCCGCCGCGTAGAATGCAACCGCGACCAGCAGCATTTCCAGTATTCCCCTGGGCCAACTCGACCCGCGAACCGGCGACATGAGATGCATCCCTTAAGAACTGCAAGTCGGCCCGTTGGTTCGGCAACCGGATTGATTGTCGGATCGTTCCCTGAAATCGCAGGATGGATGCTGATCGGCTTGATAGAGAAACTTCCCACCCCTGTCATCGCCGTCCGTCGGCATGGGCCGCCCCCGAACGTCCTTTAAAATATCTTATAGGCTAAGTGTGACGATGTCAAATTCGGGACCGCCTGTTGCGATCCGGCCTGTCCTGCCGATGGATGCGGTCGTAGGTCAGTTGCTGTGCAGACGCCGAATCAAAAGGATTGATCGATCAGCCGGCCCGATTTATAATGCGGAGCAGTCTGGCCCAGGCGGTTGGCCGGGCAGCCCCGGCCCTCAATCGATTATCACCGATAGCGATTTCCAACCAGGCCGAAAGTGCGTTGTGGAGACCCAAAGATGCGGACCAAGCGGATGAGCGCGAAACGGTGGATGGCGACGGTCGCGGTGCTGACCGCGGCGCTGGTCGGATGCGACCTGACCTTTGTGGTTGACGTGGAGCTGTGGCTGGGCAAAGCCAGCGAGTCGATCTCGGAAACCTACGCCTTTGACGGCGTCGAGACCGTCCGGGTCGGCACCGCCAACGGCGAGATCCGCGTGACCGTCGACCCGAACGCCACCGAGGTGCTGGTCGCCGGCACCAAGACCGCCCGCGGCGAGGACGACGCCGCCGCCCAGACGCGGCTGGACGACATCGAGATCCGGATTGCGACCAGCGGCGAAGGCAACACCGTACTGGAAATCGAAGCTCTGCTCGAAGAAGTCTCCGGCCAGATCCGCGACGAGGTCGATTTTGCGATCACCCTGCCCGCGGGCGCCGACCTGGAACTGGAGACGGACAACGGAGCCATCACCGTCATTGATAATGAGGGCCAGGTCGCCGCTGTCACCTCCAACGGCAAGATCACCGTCACCGACAACACGGGTGCGATCGACGTAACCTCGTCCAACGGCGAGCTGGTGTTGACGGGGATCGTCGGAGCGGTCAAGGGTGTGACCTCCAACGGCAAGATCACGGTCGAAGCGGCCATCGCCGGAACCGAGGCCGTCGACGTCCAGACCTCCAACGGGGCGATCGACATTGAAGTGCCCGCGGCCACGACCAAGGCCGATCTGGACCTGAGCACCAAGCTCGGCCGCGTGGTCACCGAACTGCAGGACTTTACCATCACCAACCTGGAGACCGCCACGCGGTCCGTCACCGCCACGCTCAACGGCGGCGGCGGCCTGATCAAGGCGCGAAGCTCCAACGGCTGGATCACCTTCAGCGGAATGTAGACAGATCGAGAAGCGAGCTATTCTCAATCACCGACGGACGAGGGGGAGCATTTCGCCTCGTCCGTTTCTTTGCCGAAACCGATGGCCTTTTCGCCGTAGCGGCTGCGGATGCGGTCGAAGGCCTGGTAGACGTTCTGGTATTTGTCGTGGCGGTCCGGCGTCCACAGTTCCATCTGCCGGATCGGCTGGCGGGCCAAACGGCTTACTCCCACGCACACGAGGCGGATGGATCGGCGACGGTCGTAGAGGCGGTCGAAGAGGCGGCACACCGCTGGGTAGATCTCGTGGTCCAGGTTGGTCAGATTCGCCAGCGGACCCTGATGCCCGACCGTGGTGAAATCGCCGTAGCGGATCTGCAGGGTCACCAGCCGTCCCCAAAATCCCAAAGCCCGAAGCTGGCGGCCGACGTCCTCCACCAACTCCCGCATCACCCGTTTGACCAGTGCGATATCGTATGTGTCCCGCTGGAGTGTGGTGCCGCGCGAAACGCTTTTGGGGTCTTCCGGTTCCTCGATGCGATCCGATCCCAAACCATGGGCCAGGTAGTAGAAGTCCTCGCCGACCGCTCCGAAAATTCCCTTGAGCAGGTTGACCGGAAGGGCCTGCATATCGCCCACCGTCCGCACGTCCAGCGCGGCCAGGCACGCCAGCGACTTTTTTCCGATCCCCGGCAGCGTCTCGACCGGCAGCGGAGTCAAAAAACGCTTCTCGAATCCTTCGAGCACCATGGCGATCCCGTTGGGCTTGGCGTAGCTTGAGGCGATCTTGGCGATCAGCTTGTTCGACCCGATCCCGATCGAGCAGTTGAGCCCGATCCGCCTGCGAATCGTCAGCTTCAGCCCCTGGGCCGCTTGCACCGGCCAAAAACGACTCGACGGCGGGCCGTCGTAGCGCCGGTCCGTGCCCGTCATGTCGATGTACCCCTCGTCGATGCTCGCCGGCTCGACCAACGGCGAAAACTTCCGGCACACCGAGAAGACCCGCTCCGAGAAATCGGCGTAGACGCCCGCCCGTCCGGTCACGAACAACCCGTGCGGGCAGAGCCGACGGGCCTGGGTTACGGGCATGCCCGCCTTCACGCCGAACGGCCGCGCCTCGTACGAAGCCGCCGCCACCACCGTCCGGTGCTCGCCCGGCCCCTTGACGACCACCGCCTTGCCCCGAAGTCCGGGATTCAAGAGCTGCTCGACCGATGCGAAAAACGCATCCAGATCGATGTGAAAAATCACCCGAGCCACAGACGTTGGCCTCCAATCGGTCCCACTCCGCGCGCACCTGCGGCGTCACACCCAACTCCGGCATCCAAGCCGACAGGACCAAGCCTCCGATCCCTCTTTTCCATCCAATGTCATCCTAACAACTGTTAGGCATATCGTCAAGGCCCCGCCCACCGCGTTAGGAGTTTCACCAACAAAAAAAGGGGACACTTGAAATGCCCCCTTGATCTTGCCGGAATGTCCGGTTCCGGACTAGACAAAGCCGCCGTCGCGGGTGGCGGCGCTGTACCAGAGGGCGGATTTCTTGGCCACCCGGTCGAGGGATTGCGGGACGAGGCGGACGATGCCGAGTTTCTTGGCGTAGCCTTCGGCCCATTCGAAGTTGTCGTAGAGCGTCCAGAGGAAATAGCCTCGCACGTCGAAGCCGCTGGCGATGGCCCGGTTCAGTTGGATCAGGTGGTCTCGCAGGTACCCGATCCGCAGGTCGTCGGCGACGAACTGTTTGTCATCCGGTTTGTCGGCTTCGGCGTAGCCGTTTTCGGTGATGTAGATGGGGATCGACCCGTAGTAGCGGTTGATGTCCTCGATGGTCTCGTAGAGTCCTTCGGGAACGACCGGCCATCCCATCTCGCTTTTGGGCAGGTGGTGCAGATCGAGTTTGCCGGTGCCGATTACCGGGTCGTTTCCGCGCGGCGTGATGTAGTCGATCCAGTAGTAGTTGAGGCCCAGGAAGTCGATCTTGCGGCTGATGAGCTCCGAGTCGTCGACTTCGAATTTGGGGGCCCATCCCTTCTGCTCGATGATTCGCATGATGTCCGGCGGATACTCGCCCTTGAAGATCGGTTCGAGGTACCAGTAGGTGTAGAGCTGGTTGTAGATGCGAGCCGCCTCGACCGCCTCCGGCGAGTCGTCGGCCGGATGATTCTTCCAGACGTTGAGGGTGGTGCCGATCTGGGCGTCCGGCATCAGCTCGCGGGCCAGGCCCACCGCCATGCCGTGGGCGACGTTGAGGTGATGAGTGACCTGGAACGCATCGGCCATGTTCTTCTGGCCCGGTGCGTGGACGCCGCACCCGTAGCCAAGGAACGCCGTGCAGAACGGCTCGTTGAACGTGATCCACGATTCGACCCGGTCGCCCAGGCGGTCGAAGACGGTTTGGGCGTACTCGGCATACGCCTGGCAGGTTTGGCGGTTGACCCAGCCGCCCTGGTCCTGCAACGCCTGCGGCAGGTCCCAGTGGTAGAGGGTGATAAAGGGCGTGATTCGGGCCTGGAGCAGTTCATCGATGAGCCGGTCGTAGAAATCCAGACCGGCGGCATTCACACGTCCTCGCCCTTCGGGCAGGATTCGCGGCCATGAGAGGCTCAGGCGATACGCCGAAAGGTGCAACGCCTTCATCAACTCGATGTCTTCCTTCCAGCGGTGGTAGTGGTCGGCGGCCACGTCGCCGGTCTCGCCCGTTTTGATGCGGCCCGGCGTGTGCGAGAAGCGGTCCCAGATGCTCTCGCCCTTGCCGTCCTCGTTCCACGCCCCTTCGATCTGGGCCGCCGCCGCCGCCACCCCCCAGAGGAAATCGTCGCTGAAGCGGTATCGCAGCGGCATGCCCGCCGGCGCCTTGTCCGGGCGCAGCTCGGCATGCGGAAACGTCACATCCCAGTTCAATCCCTTGGTCATCATCGCCTCCATCGAAAAAGCGGCCTTTTCGGCCGCACCGGCCCTAACCTCCCGCGATCGGGCGTCTATGATGCTACGCCCGCTTCGACCGCCCGTCAAGCCATCAGACGCCGCTTTTACGCCCCGCGATCCGTCTTCCAGTTCGGCAGGGCTTTGGTCCGCCAGATATGCACGATCCGGTCCCGCTCAGCCGCGATGGCCTCATTGGCTGCGGGAAGCTGACGCACCTGCAATTCGATCTGTTTGATCATCATGCTGACCATGAACAGCGCCCCGTTTAAAGCGAGGTAGAGCAGAACGTGGATGCAGTTGAAGTAACCCTTGAATACGCCGTACATGAACAGGATAAAGGGCGTGCCCAGTACCACGATCTGGATCAGGGCGGCGTACATCTGCCGTCCGGCCATTCGGCGGTATTCATCCAAATCTTCTTGCGACCGCAACTGCGGCACTCGGCTCAGGAATTGCTTCAGTTCCGATCCGACATAGAACGTCATCCCGATCCCCACCGCCATCAGCCCCACGATAGCCGCCAAAAGAACCTGCGCCATGACCGCTCCTCTCATAGATTCAAACCCCCACACCCCTGCCGTCGACCATCCTACCGCCGCACGGTATCGCCCTCAAGAGTGTCCTGAACGAGTTCCTGATCGCTATCGTATCACAGGAAGACGGTTGAGGGCTCCAGAATGCCAGAGCAGAACGTGCTTAGTGCTTTCGCTGAAAATCACCTTCGCCGGAGGCTGTATCATTATTTATAATTACATTTCCGAGTAGCACTCATCCTGGGAGACCGGTTGGACATGGGTAAGACGAAGAATCTTCTGAGTGAGACGGCGGTGGCGATCTTGTGCGGAGGGCGGGGGACGCGGATGCGGTCGGCGGACCGCCACAAGGTCTGTTTTCCGATCGACGGCGTGCCGGCGATCGTGCGGACGCTGCGGATGTTCCACCGGCTTGGCGTGCGGCGGATGGTCCTGGTGGTCGGCGCGATGGCGGAGAACGTGATCGCCACGGTCAGCCGGGAGTTTCCGCACGTGTTGTACGTCTACCAAGGCGAGCAGCTTGGGACGGGGCACGCGGCGCAGATCGCAGCTGAGGCCCTGCGCAACCTGGATCACCGCGGGCCGATTTTGATTACCGCGGGCGACAAGGTCATCCAGCCGCACGTGATTCACGAGCTGGCGGAGGAGTATCTTCGTTCGCGGTCCGACATGGCGTTCGTCACCTCGGCCAAGCGGCAGGGCGGCCAGGTCAGCACGGCTGGGCGGATCATGACCAACGGCGTCGGCCGCATTCTCGGCAATGTGGAGCTTCGCGACATTCAGCGGGGCCGGGTGGTCGAGGCGTTGCTCAAACAGGCGGGCCGCCGGCCGTCGGCCCAGTTCAGCTATCAGCAGATCATCCGGGCCGGCCGCCAACACATCGCCGACGAGGGCAAGCTGGCCAAGGCCCTCGGTCCGGCGGGCCAGGCGATCAAGGAGGCGGGTTCGGTCACCGGGCGGAAGCTCATTGAGTTGTTCGGCCCGCACGGCGGAAGCCTTTCGCTGGGCGGCAAGCGGCTGGCCGCCGACCAGATCGAGCGTCAGAGCAAGACCGTGAACCTTTCGGTCTACTTGGGCGGGAGCGAATTCTGGTATCGCTTCCTGCCCGTTCTGAGCAACGAGAACGCCCAGCGGGAGTACTATCTGACGGACGCGATCCAACTGGTGGCGGAGGCGTCGGACCGCACGTGGAAGCTCTCGCAGCACAAGCTGTCCGACCCGTCGGACGTGATGGCGTTCAATTCGCCGGACGAGCTGCTGATCGTCGAGGACACGCTTCGGCGCATGGCGATGTCCGAGAAGGACGAGGCACCGGGCGTTTTGTCGGCGGCGGTGGCGAAGCTGCCCGCTGGGTCGTACCGTCCGGCGGGCAAGTGGCTCGAGCTTTTTGAGAGCTGGCCTGCGGGTTTGAATCGCCGCTTCGCGGAGATCTACGGTCCCGACGCCGGTCTGATTCACGACCGTCGCAAGCTTTTTGTTCGGGCGATCAAGCTGTTTATCTGCCGCTTCGGAGTCGAGCGTAAGGCGATCGTCGTGCGGGCGCCGGGCCGGATCAACCTGTTGGGCCGGCACGTGGACCACCGCGGCGGCGCGGTCAACGTCATGGCGATCGACCGCGACGTGGTGTTCGTCACCGCTCCTCGCGAGGATGACACCGTCACCCTCTGCAACGACAAACCGCAACAGTTCCCCGACCGCGAGTTTTCGCTTCGCGAGCTTCTGGGGGACATCGAGTGGCAGGACTGGCTCAGCTACGTCAACAGCGACCACGTCCGCTCGATTCTTTCGCGGACGCAGGGCGACTGGAGCAATTACGTGAAGGCGTCGATGGTCCGGCTCCAGCAGCAGTTCACGACGATTCGGATCGCCGGGTTTGACGCCGCGGTGGCGGGCGACATTCCGATGGCGGCGGGTTTGTCGAGCAGTTCGGCGATGGTGGTGGCCTCGGCTGAGGCCGCGGTCGCCTTCAACGGTTTGAACGTCAATCCGACCGAGCTGGTGGATTTGTGCGGCGAGGGCGAGTGGTTCGTCGGTTCGCGCGGCGGAGCCGCCGACCACACCGCGATCAGCATGGGGCGGCGCGGCCAGCTCGCCCACGTGCGGTTCCTGCCCTTCCAGATCGAGAAGATCTACGACTTTCCGTCCGACTGCCGCGTGATCATCGCCCACAGCGGGATCGACGCCAAGAAGAGCGCGACGGCGAAGGACAAGTTCAATCAGAAGGTGGCCAGTTACGAGTTGAGCTTGATGCTTCTGAAGGACCGCGTTCCGCAGCTCGACCATCTGCTGGCGCACGTTCGCGACATCAATCCTCGGCGGCTTCACTGCCCGATCAGCCAGATCTACCGCCACCTGCTGACCGTGCCCGAGTACATGCCGGCCAAGACGATCCGCGAGACGCTCTCGGAGCGTCACCAGCCGCGACTGGAGCGGGTCTTCGGGTCGCACCGCAACCCGGAGTGCTACGACCTGCGCGGCGTCCTGCTTTACGGGATCGCCGAGTGCGAGCGCAGCCTGCTGGCTCCGGAACTGCTCGAGCAGGGACGGACGGCGGAGTTCGGCCGGCTGATGCGGGTCAGCCACGACGGCGACCGCGTGGCGTCTCACAGGAAGTCGTCCAACGGCCGATGGCGGACCAGCCGCTTTCGCTACGACTGCGGCGATCCGGCTTTGGCCCGTCTCTGCGAGGACCTGGCCAGCGAGAACCCTCAGCGGGTTTTGGCCGCCCAGCTCTACATGCAGGGCGGGGCCTACGAGTGTTCGACGCCGCAGATCGACAAGATGATCGACGCGGTCCGACCGATCGATGGGGTCCACGGGGCCCAGCTCGGGGGAGCGGGACTCGGCGGATGCATCATGATCCTGGCGCGCCCCGACGCGGTCGCTGGGGTCGTCGAGACCCTCAAACGCGAATACTACAGCCAGATGAAATCCGACCCCTTCATCCACGTCTGCCAGCCGGTGGCGGGATCGGGTCTGATTGCGGTATAATTGGTCAGGAAATCGGACCAGCGTCTGATGGCTGCCCCGTGCGGCCGACAGGATGGCGACAATGACGAATCAGGAACTGCAACTGAGCGACGAGCAGAAGCGGACGCTCCTGGCTCTGGCCCGGCGCGTGGTGAATGCCGAGGTCGCCGGAACCGACCCGGCGCCCGCCGAACCTCCCGGCGACCCGGTCCTAAATCTGCCGTGCGGATGCTTTGTGACGCTGCACGTGGCTGGGCAGTTGCGCGGCTGCATCGGCACCTTCCAGGCCAACGCGCCGCTGCACCGGACGGTCGCCGAGATGGCCCAGGCCGCCCTGGCCGATCCGCGGTTCACGCACCAGCGGCTGCGGACCGTCGAGTTGGATGAGCTGGACATCGAGATCTCGGTGCTCTCGCCCCTGGAGAAGACGGATGATCCGATGTCTCTGGAGTTGGGTAAACACGGCATCTACATCCGCCGCGGCTATCGCACCGGATGCTTCCTGCCCCAGGTCGCCACCGAAACCGGCTGGGACCGCGAGCAGTATCTGTCCTACTGCTGCTCGCACAAGGCCGGTCTGGCCGCTGGGGCCTGGAAGGACCGCGACACGGAAGTCTACCTGTTCACCGCCGAGGTGTTCTCCGAGGGCCAACTCGGAAAGGAATAGCCCGGCCGGACCGACGGAAAACCCCATGATACAAGACAACAGCAGCGAAACCGCCAAAGCTCCCGAGACCCTTCCGACCACCCTCCGACAGCGGCGGACCAACCTGTATCGCGGCGTACTGGCGGTCATGGTGGTCTCCGCGGTCATGCTCTTCTTTGTAGTCTGGTACAAATCGTGGCCGCAGAAGCTCGATTGCCGCCGCGCCGCTGTGCGTCTGGCGATCGCCCTCGAGCAGTACGGGGTCAGGGAGAATCGCCTCCCGTCGCTGCTGGACGTTCTGGACCTGCGTTCCGGGCGATACAGGTCCGACCACTACGAGTACCCGCTGGCCGGTTTCGGCGGCAGCCCCATGCTTCCCGAAGGGAGCATTGTCGCGTACTGCGCCCAGTCTCACACGGGCCTGCTCCATGATCCGGGCCGCCACGTCCTGGTCTTTCACCAGCGCCGGATCGTCGTCCTCTGGCTTGATGAGGCGCGCTTCCAGCAGGCCCTGGGCGACGCCGTGTCGCTCGGCCCCTTCATTTCCGTCCCGCGTCTGAAGCCCGAAGACCTGCCCGACTAGCGCCACGCGCGGACGGGAAAGGTCGTTGTCGCCGCCCCAGGCCGGATTTATAATACCCGCATACTCCGCGATCCAAGATCGTGGGAAGGTTCCGCAATTGTGGGCACAGGAGCTTTCTGATGGAGACGTACTATCTGGGCATCGACGTCGGCACTTCCGGACTCAAGACGATCCTGATGGCCCGCGACGGCGCGGTTGCCGCCAGCGACACGCAGGAATACCCGATCGCCTCGCCGAGACCCGGCTGGTCTGAGCAGAACCCGCAGGACTGGTGGAAAGCCGCCGTGGCCGGCATCGCCGCCGTCCTGACGCAGAGCGGCATCTCCGGCGACCGGATCGGCGGGATCGGGCTTTCGGGCCAGATGCACGGGTCGGTCTTCCTGCCCGCCGACGGCATCGAGCCGCTGCGACCGGCCATCCTGTGGAACGATCAGCGGACGGCTGACCAGTGCGCCTACATCGAGAAGAAGGCCGGCGGCCGCAAGAAGCTGATCGCCATGGTCGCCAACCCCGCCCTCACCGGTTTTACCGCGCCGAAGATTATCTGGCTTCGCGACCATGAGCCCAAGACTTACCGCAAGGTCGCTCACGTCCTTCTGCCGAAGGACTTCATCCGCCTCTGCCTGACCGGTGTCTACGCCACCGAAGTCTCCGACGCCTCCGGCACGCTCCTGCTGGACGTGAGCAAGCGCAAATGGCACGAGAAACTCATGAGGAAGCTCGACCTGAACGCAGGCTGGTTCCCGCCGTGCCACGAGTCGGTCGAGGTCACCGGCCGGCTCAGCGCGGTGGCGGCCAAGGCCACCGGCCTGGCTGAGGGAATTCCCGTCGTCGGCGGGGCCGGCGACCAGGCGGCCGGAGCGGTCGGCAACGGCATCGTCGACCGCGGCATCGTCTCAGCCACCCTCGGAACCTCCGGCGTCGTTTTCGCCTATGCGAGCAAACCCGCCTATGACCCCCTCGGACGAGTCCACACCATGTGCCATGCCGTACCCGGCGCCTGGTGCGTTTTCGGCTGCATGCTCGCCGCCGGCGGTTCGCTCCAGTGGTTCCGCAACCAGCTCGGTCAGCAGGAGGTCCGCCAGGCCGCGGAAGCCGGCGTCGATCCATACACGCTCCTGATCGACCAGGCCCGCCAGGCTCCGGCCGGGTGCGAAGGCCTCTTCTTCCTGCCCTACCTGACCGGCGAGCGCACGCCGCACGCCGACCCGTACGCCCGCGGCTGCTTCATCGGCCTGACCGCCCGCACCGACCGGGCCGCGGTCATCCGTTCCGTCCTGGAGGGCGTGACGTTCGGCATGAAGGACCAGGTCACGATCATGCGCGAAATGGGAATCCCCGTCAAACAGGTCCGTGCCTCCGGCGGAGGCGCCCGAAGCGAGTTCTGGCGGCAGCTCCAAGCCGACATGTATGACGCCCCGGTGGTCACCCTCAACGTCACCGAAGGGGCCGCCCTCGGCGTGGCCATCCTCGCCGCCGTCGGGACCGGGGCCTACAAGTCGGTGCCCGCCGCGTGCAAGGCCATCGTCAAGAGCGTCGATACTTCAAAACCGCGACGGGACCTGGTAAGATTGTATAATGACCATCATGCCATGTTCGGCCGGCTCTACGGATGCCTGAGGCCCGCCTTCCCCGATATGGCAAAGCTGGCCTGGACCGGTTTGAAAAGGAGCCCATCATGAAAGCCTTCAAGCTCATCACCGTCTCACTGGCTGTGCTGACCGTGCTTCCCGTTGCCGCCGACGCGGCCAAGCCCAAGTACATGCGGGGCAAGCCCATGACCGTCGTCCAGGACCAGTCCGGGGCGTACCTCCGCGGTTGGGCCCAGATCCAGGGCGACCAGGTCGAACTGATCGACATCGAAGGCGAACAGCACACCTTCAGCCGCAAGAACGTCAACGTCTTCAAGGTGGCTGAGCTCGAAGCTGAATTCCGAAAGGCGATGCGCGACGTCAAGACCGAGGAGGACGACAAGACCTCCGAATACGTCAAGCTCTTTCCGGACGCCAAGAACAAACAGCTCTATGAAGAGGTCCTGAAGCTGGCTGAGAAGCTGGCGGCCCGAAGCCCCGACAATCCCTCCCGCGAGGCCATCGCCGCCCGGGCGTGGGCCCAGGAGAGGATTCAACAGATGAACCGCACCCTCCGCGGCGACGGCGCCGAGGAGGGCTTCCAACTCAGCGAGGGGGATATCCAGAAGATCCGATTCGCCCTGATCCCGATCGAGGGGCGGATCGAGCGCCTGCGCGCCAATTTCCGCAATGAGGTCCGCGAGCGCTTCCTCGAGGAGATGGTCCAGCAGGGGGTGTTTTCCGATCAGGACCGCCGCCAGTTCCTCCGCTCGACGCCGGCCGAGCAGCTCCAGGTGATCAAGGCTCGCACGGGCGACAAGTACCAGGGCGATATCGAGATCGTCAACGACCCGCCGCTGATCATGGGCTTCCGCAGCATCGTGGTGCCGATCCTCACTCGCACCTGCGCCACGCCCGCCTGCCACGGCGGCGAAGGGCCGTCGGCGTTCAAACTCGTGACGCCGATGCGCGAGACCGATCAGATCTACGAGAATTTCATCGTTCTCGAGACCTACCCAGCCAAGGCGGGACGGCTGCTGGACCACACGAATCCCAAACGTTCGCTGCTGGCCACCTATACGCTGCCGCCCGCGGAGGTCGGGCCCGAGCTGGCCCATCCGCCGACCGCCACGCCCGTTCCGGCCTTCTTCAAGAGCGCCGAGGACCCGCGTTACGAGGCCCTGATGGCGTGGCTCCAGCTCCTGCCGCTGACCATGCCGGACTACGGCATCGCATTGCCGCAGTGGCCGGTGCCTCCGCCGTCCGCGACGACCGCGCCGGCCGGCGCGACCACCAGGAACTAGGCGGACGGACGGATGCAACAGCGGCTCTACCGCATTCTGGACGCGAACCTGAACCGGGCCCGCGAGGCGTTGCGGGTCATTGAGGAGTTCTTCCGGTTCGTCCGCGACGACCGCGAGGTTTCCATCCGCGTGAAGCAACTTCGTCACGCCCTCAACGAAATCGCCGATCGGGTGGGCCGTGAGAAACTGCTGGCCGCCCGCGACTCGCTGGCCGACGTCGGCCGCGACATTCCCAGCCCGAGTCTCGACGGGCGCACCGGGCCGCGCCCGGTGGCCGCCGCCTCGTTCAAGCGCCTCCAGGAGGCGCTTCGCGCCATCGAGGAATACGCCGCGCCGATCGATCCGCAGATTTCCGCCATCGCTGCGCGCTTGCGTTTTGAGGCCTACGACCTGGAAAAGCAGATCATGACCGCCGCCGCCGCCGCGAGGTTCGGAGCCGTCCGGCTCTATCTGCTGATCGGATCGGACCTCTGCCCGCCGCCGCGGATGATCGCGCTGGTTCCGGAACTGCTGGCGGCGGGCGTCGATTGCCTCCAGCTTCGCGAAAAGCACCTTTCGGATCGTCAGACTTACGACCTGTCCCAACGCCTCGCCGAACACTGCCACGCCGCGGGCGAACTGTTCATTGTCAACGACCGGGCCGATCTGGCCGCCGCCGTCGGCGCCGACGGCCTGCACCTGGGCCAGGACGATCTGCCGCTGAAGACCGCCCGAACGCTTTGCCCGAACGCGATTATCGGACTGAGCACGCACAACCTCGACCAGGTCGCCGCCGCGATCGACCAGCGGCCGGACTACATCGCCGTCGGGCCCGCCTTCGCCACCGCCACCAAACCCCACGAACCAGTCGCCGGGCTCGCGTTCATTCGTCAAGCCGTCGAACGTCTCGACGCCGCGGGCATCGACCATGTCGCCATCGGCGGGATCACCCTCGAGAACCTCGATCAGCTTCGGGCCGCCGGCGTCCGACGCATCGCCGTGGCCGCCGCCGTCCTCAAGTCGCCCGATCCCGTCGACGCCGCCCGCCGGCTGGCCGCCGCCCTCGGTTGACCGTCCGCCTCAGCGGCGCTCCCGCTCCGCCGGCAGTACCGGATTCGTCGGCTCCTTCTTGCTCGACATCGCCGCGGTCAAGGTGAACCGCATTGCATCCTCGATCGTCATGTCCACCTCGCGCACCGCCGACCGCGGCACCATCACGGTATACCCTCCCATCTGGTAGCTCATGGGCAGATACACCGCGATCGTGTCCTCGCCGCCCACCCCCGCCGGCACGTCCGAGAAGTCCTCCCGCGTGACCATCCCGACCAGGCTCGCCCGGCCGTTCTCGAAATCCACCATCACCACCCGGTTGAACTCCTTCTTCTTCGACGAATCGAAGAACGTCATCAGGTCCCGCACCGACCCGTACAGCGACTTGACCAGCGGGATCCGCTGAAACGTCCGCTCGCCCACCCGGAACATCCGCTGGACGATCCACGCCTGCAGCAGCAGCCCCACCAGCAGGATCAGCACCACCCCCGCCACCAGCCCCATCCCCCGCACGTAGAACCTCTCTCCCAGAGCCTGGAGCAGGAACCCTCCTAACAAAGACTCCGCCTTGACCGCCAGCCAGTACAGCACCGCCACCGTCACCGCCAGCGGCACCACCGCCACCAACCCGCGAATGAAGATACGGCTGAGCTTTTTCATGACCCGGTCCTTTCCCGATTCGCCCGGCCCCGTCTGTCACCCTCAGCCGGGCCCCACGTGTAATCTTCCTCCGCCCAAGGCCCCGTTTCAATCGCAAATCCGGACACCCCGCCATGGCAGCCCGCGCCGCCGCCTTCCCGCCACCTGATCCGCCTAAGTTTTCCTTGACGGATTTGCCGAAAAAACATATAGTAAATCCATACGCGTTCGGAGAAGTCCATGCGGAGCCGGAACAAACAGACGGGCAAATCGACCACGTCGGGCATGAAAACGACGACGGATCGGGCCTGGTCTGCGACCGGCTCGGCTCTGCGGCCTTCCTAGACCGCGAACGAACCGAAAAGCAGATCAGGCCCAGGTGCGACATTCGCCCTGGGCTTTTTTCTTGGGTATATCGAGGAGAACGACATGAACGTGCAGTCCCGGGCAAACGGTTTGAAGGTCTCGAAGTTCGGCGGCACCTCTCTGGCCACCGCTGAGATGATCCGGAAGGTCTGCGACATCGTCGTCGCCGATCCCCAGCGGCGGCTGATCGTCGTCTCGGCCCCGGGCAAACGCACGAAGACCGACGTCAAGGTCACCGACCTGCTGATCGCCTGCGCCCAGGGCCAACTGACCGCCGGATCGGCTGAGAAGGAATTCAACGACCTGGTCGCCCGCTATCGCGAGATCGTCGAGGGTCTGCGGATGGACGACGCGGTCGTCGGCGAGATCGCCGCCGACCTGCGGCAGCGGATCGCCGCCGACGTCTCCTCGCCCGAGAAGTTTACCGACCAGCTCAAAGCCGCCGGCGAAGACCACGCCGCCCGTCTGGTCGCGGCCTACCTCCGCTCCCGCGGGACCGACGCCCACTACGTCAGCCCCAAAGACGCCGGGCTCCTGCTCTCCGACGAGTACGGCAACGCCCAGGTTCTCCCGCAATCCTACGAGAACCTCCGCAAGGCCCTCGTCGGCGCGCCGGGCATCACGATCTTCCCGGGCTTTTTCGGCTATTCGCCCGCCGGCGATCTGGTCACCTTCCCGCGCGGCGGGTCCGATATCACCGGGGCGATCCTGGCCGCGGCGGTCAACGCCGACCTTTACGAAAACTTCACCGACGTCGACTCGGTGTTCTCCGCAAGTCCCGTCGTCGTCGATAATCCCAGAGCCATCACCAAGGTCTCGTACCGCGAGATGCGCGAACTGTCGTACGCCGGTTTCGGCGTCTTCCACGCCGAGGCCCTCGCGCCGGTGGTAAAGGCGGGCATTCCCGTCTGCATCAAGAACACCAACAACCCCTCCGCTCCCGGCACCATGATCGTCCCTCAGCGCGACAACGGCAACGGCCCCGCCGTCGGCATCGCCGCCGACCGCGGCTTCTGCTCCATCTTCGTCAGCAAGTACCTGATGAACCGCGAGGTCGGCTTCGGCCGAAAGCTCCTCCAGATCCTCGAAGAGGAGCGACTCTCCTATGAGCACACCCCTTCGGGCATCGACAACATCTCTGTGATCCTCGGCGAGAAGCAGTTCACCGCTGAGAAGGAGGCCCGCGTCGTTGCCCGCATCCGCGGCGAGCTCGGAGCCGACGAGGTGTCCGTCGAACGCGGCCTGGCCCTGATTATGGTAGTCGGCGAGGGCATGCGGCGCCGCGTCGGCGTGGCCGACCGCGCCACCGCCGCCTTCGCCCGCGCCAAGGTCAACATCGAGATGATCAACCAGGGCTCCTCCGAGGTCTCCATGATGTTCGGCGTCAAAGCCGACGAAGCCGACAACGCCGTCCGCGCCCTCTATCAGGAGTTCTTCGAGAATCACCGTTAGCCGACGTTGCGGGAGGCCGCGTGGCCGCGGAAACGACGAAAGCCGAACTGAACGCCGAACAGGCACGCAGACTGCTCGCGCCGATCGGAGCGGTCGCGATCGAATCCATCGAACGCCTCGAATCGATCAACACCGTCTTCCGCATCGCCACCGCCGGTCACGGCGTCTACTACGCCAAGTTCCACACCGCCCGCTGGTACGCCGATCAGCCGGACACGTTCTTCGTCGTCAATCGCGAGTGCGCCGTGCCCGCCCTGCTGCGGAAGTTCGGCCTCGCCCTGCCGTACCCAAGCTGGGGTGAGTACACCCGCGGCATCGTGCCGCGATCCGTCTTCCTCTGCGGCGATCTGGGCGGTACGGCTGCGCCCGACGCCATCCTCGCCCATCCCGACCAGGCCGACGACATCCTCCGGGCCCTCGGCCGATACCTTCGCCGCCTCCACTCCATCGAATTCTCGCTGCCCGGCCTGATCGAACCTGCCCACGCCGAATTCGCCCAGCCGGGCCAACCCGTTCCGCCCGTTTACGCCTGGCCGTTTCTCGCCGATCCCGCCGCAGCCGACCAAGCCGACGCCCTGCAGAAGGTCCCGGAAGCCCAGACCGCCGGCGCCCTCACCGCCGAAACCGCCGCAAGTCTGAAACGCCTGCTGGCCGACATGGCCCAGATCGTCCGACCCTTCTACCACCCGCCGCACTTTGCCGTCGGCAACTGCCATGTCCACCATTTCCACGTCGAGCGCACCGCCGCCGGCTGGAGCGTTCGCGGTTTCTACGACTTCGAAGGCGCCCGCGCCGGCAATCCGCTGATGGACTTGGTCGGTATCGAGGACACCCTCGCTCCGCGTCTGCGATCCTTCGCCTGGCGCAAGCCCTTTTACGAAGGCTACGGCGGCTGGCCGCCGCTGCAGGCGTTCAAGATGCAACTGATCGCCGACGCCCTCCTGTCCTACCGCACCCGTCCACCCGGCCGCCGCATCCCCGACCACCTCTGGTTCGACACCCAGTGGCCCAGACTCATCGCCGCCCAATCCTGGTCCGACCTGACCTGGTACCCAACCGAGTGACCAGCCTCAACCACGGGCATCGCTCATCCATTCCGTGGCAACAAGTGCTCAGAAATGTCCACTTCCTGCAACGAGAATCAGCCAGCCACATACGGCGGCTCGTACAGCTTGCGGATATCGTCGATGCTGTGCCGGATCATGGCCAGACGCTCCAAGCCGATGCCGAAGGCCACACCGTTCACCCGCCCGGGGTCGAATCCAACCGCCCTCAACGTCTGCGGTTGAAGCAGTCCGCAGCCGGCGATGTCACGCCACGTTCCCGCCACCTTCACGAACACCTCATATCCTTCCTGCACGAACCCGCCGAACGTGCACTCGGTCCAACGCAGTTCCGTCGGCCCGACCGACGCCGCCACCACCCGTTCCAGGGTTTCCTTGAGCTGCCGCACATTCACACCCGCTTCGATCCGGATACCGTCGACCTGGTGGTGCATCTTCAAATGCGTGGCGTCCTCAGGATCCGGGCGGAAGACCCGTCCCGCCGCCATCAATCGGACCGGAGCCTGACGGCTGCGGACCGCCGCCAGCGTCGTCACCGTCATTTGCGTTCGAAGCGCCGTCTGATCGTCCAGATGGTACGTCCGGTCCAGGTCCTCGCGCACCACCGCCAGTTCGGACCGATCGACTACCTCCGATCCTTCGATCACCTCATAATCCGGTAGCGCACGGCGGATCAGGTCCCACGCCTCGCGCACCGGATGGCCCGGAATCTCCAGCGGCCGAGGGCGAGCGAGCAACTGCTCGATCACCCGTTTGGAGAACCGTTCGTCCGGCGCGTTGTCTTTGATCGTCTTTTCCACCATCGTCATCATCCTTTCCTTCAGTTGCACCCTTGCCGCGTGAAGACGGTTGTTCACTGTGGTCACCGGCACTTCCAGAAAATCCGCGATCTCCTTCTGCGA
>JAAYCJ010000270.1 GCA_012729815.1 Phycisphaerae bacterium
AGAACCGCAGCGTCAACACCGTCATGGCCTGGCTGTCGGCATTCGGCCTGACCCATCATCAGGTCACCACCCTGGTCGAAAGACTCGGCGGCAACTGCCTCGATATCCTGAAGGAAGACCCGTACATACTCATTCGGGAGATCCGGGGATTCGGCTTCAAAAAGGTCGACAAGATCGCCCGCAAGCTGGGAACCCCAAAGGACCACGTTCCCCGTATCCGGGCCGGGCTGAATTTCTGCGTCCGTGAAGCCCTGGACAATGGTCACTGCTGGATCGAATACGAAGATCTGGTCGACCAGGCCAATCTGCTGCTGGTCATGGATGCCCTGGACAGCCGAGTCCGTATCGAGAGCGCCCTCGACACACTCATCGAAGAACAGGCGCTTTCCTGCGATTCCCATGGCGGACGCTTCGTGGTCGCTCTGCCGGAGATCGTCCGCATGGAGCGGGAGCTGGCCTCGCTGTTCGGCCATGCCGAAACACCCAATCCACATTTCCAGTCCGTCAAAAAACTCGATGCCCTGATTCGGCGCTGCGCGGCGACGCTGAACGAGAAGCAGCTCGACGCGGTTCGCTCGGCCCTCAAGCACAGCATCAGCCTGATTTCGGGTGGAGCCGGTTCGGGCAAGAGCTACACCATCTCGGTCATCAACACGATTTGTGAGGAGAGCGATCTGGATGTCGTGCTTGCCGCGCCGACCGGCAAGGCCGCCAAACGCCTGGAGGAAGTCAGCGGCCGTAGCGGCACCACCATCCACCGCCTGCTCGGCTATGACGGCAAGGGTTTCTCACGTAGCAAGGAGAACCCTATCGATGCCGATGTTCTGGTGGTCGACGAGTTTTCGATGGTGGACGTGCCGCTGGCCTGGCACTTGTTCGAGGCGGTCGACCTGTCACGGACCACGGTGTTGTTGGTCGGAGACCACAACCAGCTTCCGCCGGTGGGGCCAGGAAACATCTTGCGTGATCTGATCCAGACACGCGCCATTCCCACGGTCATCCTCGACAAGGTCGTGCGCCAGGCTGGCGTCCTCAAGGAGAACTGCACCGCCGTTCTCAAGGGCGAGGTGCGCAAGACCAGCGAGGCGTCGGTATCCGGATGCCGGGATTGGTATCTGGTGGATCAGTTCACCGATCCGATGGCTGCACGCTCGTTCCTGCTGGAGCTGTTTCAAGAGCGGCTCGACGCCCTGGGTTTCGACATCATCAAGGACGTGCAGGTGCTGACGCCAACCCACAAGGGTCCGCTCGGCACCAAGGAATTGAACGAGGAACTGCAGCGGCTCATCCAGCGCAAACTCTGGAACACCGAGGTGCCGCCGGTCGCCATGGGCCGTCGCGCCCCGTTTCTCAAGCACGACAAGGTCATCCAGACTCGGAACAACTACGACCTCAACGTGATGAACGGTGCCATCGGCTATGTGGTCGATGTCCTCGCAAACGGCACCCTGGTCATCGACTTCGACTGCATGCCGGTGGAACTGGAGAAAGGGTCGCCCGACCTGCAGGATCTGCAGCTCGCCTATGCGCTCACCATCCACAAAACCCAGGGTTCCGA
>JAAYCJ010000271.1 GCA_012729815.1 Phycisphaerae bacterium
CAGAGCACGTGGCTGATGTTTCGTCAGCCGGGTCACACTGGACCTTCTGGTACTTCGTGCAAGGATCGCATCCTTGGCAAGGCAGCGCGGGCGCGGATCGCACCGCCGCGCCCGCCCGTTCTCTCTAACATGGGTTTACGGCAAGGAAGGCGGCGATGGGACTGTTCAGCTTTCTCCATGGCCTGTTCGGCGGCGGGCGATACGGCAGCGAGGATCTCGCCCAACGCCTCGGACTTATGGTCAAGTGGCTCGACGAAACCAAGCCGCACTACCAGCGATTCACCATCCCCAAACGCGCCGGCGGCATCCGCGACATCGACGCCCCAAACGATGAACTAAAAAAACTCCAGCGGCTGATCCTCCACCGCGTGCTGGCCGGCCTCAAAGCCCATCCCGCCTGCAACGGCTTCGAACGACACCGCTCCATCGTCTCCAACGCCCGCGTCCACGCCCGCCCCGACGTGGTCCTGCGAATGGACATCCGCGACTTCTTCGGCTCAACCGGCGCCGCGCGGGTCAAACGCTACTGCCGGGCCATCGGCTGGGACCGCCGCGCGAGCAACCTGCTGGTCAAACTCTGCACCTGGCAGGGCGGACTGCCTCAAGGCGCGCCGACCAGCCCGCGCCTGAGCAACCTCGTCAACTATCAGATGGACGCCCGCCTCGCCGGCCTCGCCCAAAGCATCGGTGCCCGCTACACCCGCTACGCCGACGACATCACCTTCTCCTTCCGCGCCGACGAGGCGAACGAGGCCCGAAGCTCTCTTGCCCGGAATCCCAAAACGCTTGACCCGGCCGAATGTCGCGACGACCACCGCCTCCCCACCGCCTTCGCCATCCGAATGACCAAAGCCATCCTCGCCGACTACGGTTACAAAATCCACCACAAGCGCAAGCTGCACATTCGCCGAAAACACCAGCGACAGGACGTAACCGGCCTCGTCGTCAACCACAAGGTCAACCTGCCCAGACGCACCCGCCGATGGCTCCGCGCCGTCGAGCACCACCTCGCGACCGGCCGGCCCGCCACCCTCTCCGCCGCCCAACTCGCCGGATGGCACGCCCTACAACACATGGTCGCCACCCAGTCGCAACCGGGGTCACCGTAAACACCGCACGCGCTAATCGTACCGGCTGTTCTCCCGGAACACCCTCACCGCGTGCTCGTACGTCCCAAACTCCACGCTGTACGGCACCGAGTGATCCGAATGGAACGCGTACGGAATCCTCATCTCCCTCATCGCCCGGACCTTCCGAAGCACCTCCGCCTCCACCTTCGCCGAATCGTTCGTCGACAGCACCGTCACGTCGATGTTGCCCATGTACGAAATCTTCCGCCCGTACGTCTTCGCCAGCTCCACTACGTCGCAGCCGGCCTTCGCCTCCATCGGCTGAAGGCAATCGAAACCCGCGTCAATGATGGACGGCACCGCCTTCCGAACGTCGCCGCACGAATGCAAAAGCACCGGCAGACCATGGTCGTGGAAAAACCCCACCAACTGCTTCTCGTACGGAAAAATCAACTCATCCATCGTCTGCGGCGAACAGAACAACCCGTTGCGGAAACCGAAATCCTCGTAAATGAACATCCCGTCCGGCAACCCCACCTCGCGAAACA
>JAAYCJ010000272.1 GCA_012729815.1 Phycisphaerae bacterium
GAGTACGAGAGTCGATGGCTGTGGTGCTGTCGCGGTGAACGGTTCGGTGCATGAAGGAGACGGGCGTGGACAATCGATTCAGACGAATGGGCGTGGTTCTTCTGCTGGTGCTTCTGTCGATGGCGGCCGGCTGTGCTTCGCAGCCGAAGCCTTTCACCATCGTGGTCCTGCCGGATACGCAGAACTACAGCCAGAACCACCCCGACACATTCCTCGCCCAGACCCAGTGGATCAAAAACCACAAGGATGAACTGAACATCGTCTGCGTGGTGACCGAGGGCGACATCACCAACGACAATTCCGACACGCAATGGGCCGCCGCTGATCGCGCCCTGACCGTCCTGGACGGTGTCGTCCCCTGGTTCCCGGTCCAGGGCAACCACGACATGCCGCCGGGCGGACAGGTCCGCGACGCCACAGCGTTCAACAAGTACGTCGGCGTTCAGCGATTCCAGAGGCACCACTGGTACGGCGGGCACTTCGAGACGGGCAACGAGAACGCGTTTTACTTCCTGGACGTCAAACGGCTAAGGTTCCTGGTCGTCTGCCTCGAATTCGGCCCGCGCGACGAGGCCATCGCCTGGGCCAATCAGGTCATCGCCAAGCATAAGGACCGGCCGACGATCGTCGTCACCCACTGCTACATGAACCCCGACGACACCCGCGTCGGCCCCGGCGACCCGCACAACCCCCACAGCTACCCGTGCAACGGCAACGACGGCGAGGACCTCTGGGAAAAACTGGTGCGCAAACACCCGAACCTCTTCCTCGTCCTCAGCGGCCATATCTCCGGCGACGGTACCGGCCGCCTCACCAGCCTCGGCGATCACGGCAATCCCGTCCACCAGGTCGTCGCCAACTACCAGTTTCGCCCCAACGGCGGCGACGGATGGCTGCGCATCATGACCTTCCACCCGCAGGAAAATCGAATCGAGGTCCGCACCTACTCGCCGACCCTCGATCAGTGGGACGAGGACAACGAAAACCGCTTCGACCTGCAATACGACATGGGCACACCACGTCCCGCCAAATCCGCCAAGACCCGCGAGTAACGCAGCCTACTCCTGCGGCGGCGGGTTGTAGGGCCACGGGTAGGACCAGAACCAGTCGTAGATGTCTTGCGGCATGTACGGCAAGCCCTCGGCATAGTAGGCGTAGTCGAACCACTCGATGTGCCCGTCGAGAAATAGGACGTTCGAGAGCGGCCGCTTCATATGGGCATAGGCGCTGATATTCCACGGCCAGTTCAGATAGCAGAGGTTCTCATCCCACTCATCAATGGTGTTCTCGCGGGGTGAAGACGGGGTCGTCCCTCCGCCGCGCCAGCATTCCATCATCAACCCAACGACGGCGGGCGATCCGCCCTGGCCGACCTCAGCCACCGCCCGGTCGACCGTCCGCTGGCGGGAGAACTGGTCCCACGGCAGCGGATAGTTGGCGATCCAGCCGTTGACGATGTAACTCCGCAGATTGTCCGCATCGGCGCTGTGGGCGGGACAGCGAAAAACGTCCTTGTCCGGCAGGTAACCGTTGCTCAGAAACAACCGGCTCCAGGTGAGACGGCCGGCCCGCCAGTTGTCGGCGTCAAAGAGCCACCCGTGGTTCTCATCGACGTAAAGCTGCGTGGCCACGCCGATCTGCTGGAGATTCCGACCACAGATCGTCAGCATCGCCTGCTCCCGGGCCTGACCCAGCGCCGGCAGCAGAATCGCGACCAACACCGCGATGATCGCGACCACGACCAGCAGCTCAATCAGCGTGAACGACCGGCCTGCCGCGAACGGGTTCCTCATCGAACGACGGGTTGTGATCTGGCGGTTCATTGTCTTCCTTTCGCTATGGCGGAGGCCCGGCTCTCCCGCCGGACCGGCGCGCCTTCGGTCAACGTCCCCAGTAATGCTGCAACCACAAGGGATCGGAGGTGTTCATCTGACCGGGGATGATGTCATACCGGTCATACCGAACGGCCGCCGAGTGGCCGTCGAAATAAAGCTCGTTGGTCGCGGTGAAGTTGCAGTGGCCGTCCTGGTCATAGTGACGGGGAATGGACGCGGTGACGTACCACCCGTAGAAGCATGTGTGATTCTCGTGCCAGGCGTCGACGATCGAAAGCGTCGCTGACGGCCGCAGGATATCCGACAGCCTCGGCCGTGTCTTTGGCCAATGCCAGGTGCTGTCGCAGTGAAACCACAGGTTGCAGGCGTAACTCTGCTTCGGGTAAACGGAAGCCGGACGCAGTTTGCAGATCGGCGTCGTGTCGGCGGGACAGACGAAAATCTCAAAACCGCGAATGTAGCACGGACCCTTCGTCTCGCCGCGCAGAAAATTGTCCCAGTAGGCGGCGCCGAACGCGCCAGGCGGAATTGCCTCGTGATTCTCCTGGGCATAGATGGCCTCCGCAAGCCCTATCTCCCGCAGCTGCGACCCGCACGCAGCCAGCTTGGCGGCGTCGCGGGCCGCGGTCAGCGACGGCAGCAGCATCGCCACCAAAACCGCGATGATCGCGACCACCACCAGCAGTTCAATCAGCGTAAACGACCGACCTGCCGCAAACGGGCCGTTTGACGCATGACGGGCTGTACGGTCGCCGCTCATTGTGTCCCTTTCGTCGTCGCGGAGCCCGGGCTGAGCTCTCCGCGAAGAATGACCTGAACGATCGCCGACCAGGCCTGATGGCACGTGATCCGCAAACGGTCGCCGTTGCGCAGCTTCACCGGCTGCAGCGACGACGTCGAGCCGCGAAGGATTCTCCACCCCTGAGCCGAGTCGAACGTCTCCCGAACGTACTCATACTCATCCTGCATCGCCACCGGATCGCCGTTGACCGTCACGGTGTAGCGGTACGGCTTGCCGTCACCGTCGTCACCGGTCCGCACGACGCACTGCAGGTTCACCTCGCGCACGCCATCGGGAATCCCCTTGATGACCCATTCACTGAACCCGTCCTTGGGATACCAGCCGAGCACCGGCTCATCCGAACCGTAGACCTGCGAGAGGACGTCCAGCCGGAAGTCATTGGGCGGTTCGGCGGGCAGGGCCTCGGCCAACGGAATCTCCGCCTCCCAAAGCTGACGATAAACAAACGGCTCAGCCGCGGTGGCGGCAACGTCGCGCCTCAGACCGTAGCCGACCATATTCCGCATCAACGTTCCCGCCGCCCCTTCCGTCGCGCTCTTCTCCAACACCGGCATCTGGCATAACAGATACACGCCCGCTCCGTACGGATACTCGACCAGCGGCGTATACGCCAAACCCATCGGCGAACCGGCCACCACCACCGCCCTGGCCGCTTCGGGCAACCGGTCCATCAGCATGTGGCTGCGGGCCACCACATGATCCTCGCCCCAAAATCGCAGGTCTTCGTTCTTCAGCCCAGCCGTAACCGGATGCTCGCCGTTGGGGAACGCAATCGTCGACCAGGACTCGCCGTCCATGCTCAACCGCCCCGGCATCCACCACGCGTTGCTCTGGAACAGCCCGATCGCGCAGCCGCCGGCCTCGACGAACTTCGCGACCGCCTCGTAGAACCGGCTCGCCCCGTCCTGCCCAGCGGCGTCCCGGCCGAGAATCAAAACCTTCAGCCCTTCCAGATCGCCGGCCGTCTCGACGGCGGTTCCGGTCACTCCAAGGGCCTCCAGGGCCTTACGATCGTCGTCCGACACCCGCCACAAACCAACCCCGCCCGACGCCTGCGCCATCGTCGACGCCTTCGGAAAGACGACCAACCCGATCGTGTTCTCAAACACCTGCTCGCCCGCCACGTCCACCGCCAGCTTCAGCGCGCCTTCGGTCCGCGCAGCCACCTCCGGAAGCGTGAACGCCACGTCGAACTCGTCGCGAAAACCGATCTTCGATCCAACCGCGTGCTCGCCCTTGGCAATCTCCTTGCCGTCCACCGTCGCCGACCATCGAACCACCTTGGCCAGCGGACGCAGGTCGTCGTTGAAGCACGTGATCCGCCGGCCGACCGTCTCGCCCGACCAGAACGTGTGGGCGTACTGACGCGTGTAGGCGTACATCGGGCTGTACGCGAACCGCACGTCCTCGTTGTTCGCGTTCCAGTTGTACAGCGGCGGGCCGGCCACCAGGTGTGGATTCACCGTCATCGCCCCCGGATGCGTCGGCTTGACGCCCGGCGCCGTCGGGTCCGGCCAGCTCAGCGTCGCCCCGCTCACGCAGAACGACCAGAAGTGCGCGATCAGGCAGAACGGGTTGATCTCCGCCAGATCGGTGTAGCGGGCCCCCTCAGCCACATAGCGCAGGGCGTGGAAGTGCAGGTCGCGCTTAGCCTGGTGCGGAACCTTGTCCACGTCGGGACCGAAAAACACCGACGGCGAAAGCGAACGGGCCGTGGTGTCCACGTTGTAGAACTCATCGACGAAATGCGGGATGCAAATCTCATCCAGCGACTTGCCCAGCGTGCGTTTGACCCACTCCTCGTCGCCGAACCAGTACGCGGTGTTGGGCAACTGCGGTGTCCGGGTCCAGTCCCACGTGTAGTGGCCGCACCAGACGTCGGCGAAATCGCCGTCGTTGTAGGCGATCCGGGTCGGGTCCAGACGCTTGGCCAGCTCGTGCATCGCCCGGAAGTGCTCCACCGGGGCCGAAAACTCGTTCGCCAGACTCCACGCGATCACCGACGGATGGTTCCAGTCCCGCTGAATCCACGCCTCCAGGTGCCGAAGGTTGTTCTTCTGGAACAGCGGGTCCTCGACCCGCATGTGGCTTTCCGAGCCGTACGTCGCCGACTCGTTGAGAATCAGCATGCCGACCTCGTCAGCCGCGTCCAGCGTCGAAGGCGGACTCGGATTGCCGTGCAGACGTACCGCGTTGATGTTGCATCGCTTCATCAACTCGAACAGCATCTTGGCGTACTCTTTCCGCATCGCCAGCATGCCCGCGGCGTCCATGATCTGCACGTAGTTGTCCGCACGCAGGTTCAGCCGCTCGCCGTTGAAGTACACGTGCTTGCCGTCAATCCCGATTTCGCGGAATCCGAAACGCGTGGTAATCTCCTCGATCACCTGACCCGCGCCGTCCAGCAATTGCGTGCGAAGATGGTACAGATGCGGATCGTGCGGCCACCACAGCTTCGCCTCCGCCCACTTGGCCTCCACCGCGCCCGGCGCCGCTCCCTCAGCCGTCAGCACCACCTTCTCGCCGTCCAGCACCTCGTGCCGCACCCGCGAGCCCTCCGCCTTCTCGCCCGCCGTCCAGGTCCGAACCGTCAACAGGCGATCCTTGACCGACGTCTCGATCTTGACCCGCTCAATCCGGCGGACCGGCACAGCCTCCAGCCACACGTCCTGCCAGATCCCCGCCTGATTGCCCACCCGCGGCGGCAGCCCGGGCGGAGCGAAAAAAGCGAACGCGTAGCGAACGTCCTTGAACAGCGGAAACTCCATGTCCTTCGCGTCCGGATAAAGCAACCCCTTCCAGTTGGTCACCTTCACCAGCAGGTCGTTCGACCCGTCGAAGCGGACCGCATCGGTCACGTCCAGGACCAACGGCGCAAAACCGTCGATGTGCGTTCCCATCGACTTGCCGTTGACGAACACCTCAGCCACGTAACGCACCGCGTCAAAAGTCAGCAGCACGCGACGGCCCTGCCACGCCCGATCGACCGAAAACGCCCGCCGGTACCAGCCGCGGGCCAACTCCTTGGGCCACGACGGCGCGACGCCGAACTCCTCCATGCGGTCCCAGAACGAAGGAACGGGAACATCGTAAAACGTCGCATCGGCGGCCAGGGCCTCCTGATCGATCTGGCCCGGCGAAAACTGCCAGAC
>JAAYCJ010000273.1 GCA_012729815.1 Phycisphaerae bacterium
AGTGCTTCGGATACGCCTGCGCCT
This sequence comes from Phycisphaerae bacterium, assembly GCA_012729815.1. Classification (NCBI taxonomy): domain Bacteria; kingdom Pseudomonadati; phylum Planctomycetota; class Phycisphaerae; species Phycisphaerae bacterium. The sequence continues at coordinate 25 of JAAYCJ010000273.1, forward strand.
ACCTCGACGTCCCACACGACCTCGACGCCTCCCTCGCCGTCGGCAGCGACGACGGCTACAAAATATGGATCGACGACCAACTCGTGGCCGACCTGGTCGTCTTCCGCGGCGCGGCCGTCGACCAGGAAAAACACCCGGTCAAACTGACCAAAGGCCGCCATCGCCTCCTCGTCAAGGTCCACAACGACATCGCCGGCCACGATCTGTTCCTGCGATTCCTCGACGCCGACGACAAACCGATTACCGACTACGTCGTCCGACTGACCCCTTGAACGAGCATCTCGAATCAACGATCCGGTGCGCCGCCTTCAGGTCTTCCATGACGAAAGACCGTATCGCCAGCCGTTCGGTGCGAGGGTCGGCCGTCGCGGCTGTCCAACTCCGCGAGTCGCTACTGACCCTCGACCACCGCGACCGCCTTCTCAAGCAGCTCGTCGCGCCCGTCGCGAACGCCCTCTACCGTCCGGCCGACCGGCACGGTCGGTCGAATGCCCACGCCGTGATGCCGCGATCCATCCTGCTTGAGAACCTTCATGCCCGTAAACGTGATCCGATACCCGCCCGGCAGATCGATCACGTTCACGTTGCCGTTCGTGCCCGCCGTCGGCTCGCCGACGATCTCGCCCAGCCGGTAGTGCTCCACCATCCCAAGATACGTCTCAGCGTAGCTGATCGCCCGGCTGTCCGTGATGAACGCGACCTTCGCCGTCAGCTTCGGACCGATCGGCGCGACCGGCCAGTTTGAAAACTGGAAACCCATATCCGTCCGGTCCGGCTTTGAAATGGCCGGAACGTGCCACTGCGCGCAGGTGACCGGACCGTCGATCAGGTGCGAGATGATCGACGTGTCGATCTGCGGATAACCGCGAAAGTCGATCACGATCCCCTTCGCCTTCTCCAGCCTGGCCAACGCCTGATTGAACTGCTCGCCCGTCAGCGTGTTAATGTCCAGATAGTAGACTCCGGGCCGAACCTCAGCCATCTGGCCCGGACGGCGCGGATCATGCCACAACCACTGCGCCGTCACGCTTCGCTTCAGACTCTCGACGATCGCTTCGCCGCTTCCCCGACGCACCCGGACCTCGACCGGTGAATCCCGCAGGCCCGATAGCAACTCCCATGCCGCCAGCCGCCTCCGCGCCGCGTCCGTGGCCGCGCTGACAAGCTCCTCCTTCTGACCCAGAAGCTCCTCCGCCTTCACGCCGTCCACCGCCTCCACCACGTCGCCAGGCCGTAGCGCCCTGACCTCGGCCGCGTCCACCCGCGAGACCACGATCCGATCCTCAACCCATCCCAACTCCACCGGAGGAACGAACACCGACCCGTAACGGGAAAAGATCACCCCGCCGTGCCCGTCCCGAAGCTTCGCCACCATCCGCCGAAGCGTCTCACAGAACGCCTGCTCATCGCCGTCGTTGGCAGCCGACGCCAGCGCCTCCGGCAACACCGCCTGCCAGTCCGTTCCAACCACCTCGAAGTACGGATACGAGTGCTCAAGGACGTTCCACCCCAAAATCACCGCCGCCAGACGCGTCGAACGGTCCTGCCCGCTTATCCGGAAATCCTCCGACACCATCCACGCCGGACGGCTCGTCGGCCCCGCAACCCGCGGCAGCGTGCCCTGCTCATCGGCGTACACCGCCAGCGGCACGTGGCACGATACGCCGCCGCCAAGCTCCGACGACCACACAGCGGCGGCCTCCTCCGCCGATGGATGATAAACCCGCGTGCTCGAGTAGATCGAATGCGAACCCGGGCTTCCAAACCCATAGTGCTCCCACCGCGCCACCTGCAAGCCCGAAACGGCTCGTGGCGAAAAAGGCGACGTCGCCGCCGCCCCGCCCGTCTCAAACACGCGAACCGTCGGAGCGATCGCGGCGAAGATGTCCGTCAGACGATCAGCCAGCTCGCCCGCGCTCCGCGCATCTTCCACGTACCGCACAGCCGAAATGGTGAGCCGATCCCAGTCCGCTGCCGCCGCCTGATCGCTCGGATGGAAATGCCGCACGTATCCCGCCAGCCGCGAAAGCGCCGCCAGATTCTCCAGCCCGCGCCCTTCAATCGGTCGCGACGCCTGAAAGTCCCTGACCACCGCCCCAACGACCTCGAACGAAACGTCGTCGATCCACACCTGACCCGTCCCGACCAGCATGCAGCCGATGTTGATCCACTCCGCGTCCGGCTCGACCTCACCCATGATCTCGTAGTGCTCCCAGGCATCCGACGTAATCGGCCGGTCGCCCATGTTCTCGAAAAATCCCCTCCGGTTCCCCTCGCGATCAACCCGCAGCCAGAGCTGCCCACGACCCGCTCCAGCCCCGTCCATACGCACCGCCGCCCGAAAACGGACCCGCTTGCCGCGATACCCATCCGCCCGGAAGGTCTGTATCACATTGCCGAACCCCGTGGCCGGACCGGCGCCCGCATACCACATCCGTGCGCACTGCTCGCCCGAAACCGCCTCCTCAGCCGCCACTTCCACCCGATAGCCCTGCTCCTCGAGCATCGGCGGAACAAACCACCCAGCCGGAACCTGCCCCGGCTTCCCCTCCTCGAAATCCGGATTGCTCAGCCCAGTCGACGCCTGCCCCAGAACCGTGCCCGAAAACAGAATCGTCAACGCCGCAAACACTGCCCAAAACCTGCCCATGCCTTACTCCTTGCTACCTGTACTATCGGTAAGGACGCCGTTCACCACCGGAAAGTTCTCGTTTTCCAGGATTTCCGCCTTTATCCTCATCTCCAGTGGGTCAGGACGGCAGCCCGTGCCTTGGCCCGTCGCAACGCCGAACGGATCGTCACAACGTCGGCCGAGAGAATACGATGAGGGCGGATCGCACAACCCGCGACAGACGACGAACCTTCGCGATGACGGTCACCGGCCCGCTCGATCCGGACCTCCTGGGACCGACCCTCGCCCACGAGCACCTCTACTGCGACATCTCCGCGCACTCCGGCCGCCAGGACAACGTCCTGACCGACGTGCCCCGAGCCGTCGAAGAACTCCGCTACTTCCTCGACGCGGGAGGCCGGACGATCATCGAGGCGACGCCGGAAGGGATCGGACGCGATCCCGCGCGACTGCGAGACATCAGCCGGGCCTCCGGCGTCCACGTCGTCTCCGGTATCGCCTTCTACACCGAATCCACCTACCCACCCTGGTTCCGCTCCTGCCCGGACGATCCCACCAGGGCCGACCGTCTGGCCGACTACTTCGTCCGCCACATCCAGGACGGCTGCGACGGCGTCCGGGCCGGCGTCATCGGCGAACTCGCCAGCCACAACGCGCCGCCCGCCGGCGACCCACGCGACTATCGCCTCACCGACGCCGAAACCGTCCTCTTCCAGGCCGCCGCCAAAGCCCAGCGCACGACCGGCGTCGGCGTCATCACACACGCCTCCCTCGGACGCGGCGGACACGCCCAACTCCGACTCCTCGAGCGATCCGGAGCCGACCCCGCCCGCGTCTGCATCGGACACTGCGACGCCGAGTGGCGGCAGGAGCCCGAACAGGACATGGCCTACTACACCGGCATCCTCGACCGCGGCGCGTTCTGCGCCTTCGACATGATCGGATGGACCGACCTGGTGCCCGACGACGTGCGGGCCGATCGAATCGCACGCCTGGTCCAACGCGGATATCAGGAACAAATCGTCCTCTCCACCGACACCTGCCGCCAATCCCAGCTGCACGCCAACGGCGGAAGAGGTTACGACTATCTGTGGCGTTCCTTCCTTCCACAGCTTCGCCAACGCGGCGTCACCGACGAACAGATCCGGGCCATGCTCGTGGCCGCCCCCAGAAGACTTCTCACCG
>JAAYCJ010000274.1 GCA_012729815.1 Phycisphaerae bacterium
CAGCCCGTCCACGCCGACGGCGACCGGCTTGACCTCAAGGACCGTTTCCTCAACAATATGATCGTAAAATCCGGACAGGTCGTCGAACAGTGCTTCGGATACGCCTGCGCCTACCTCGACGTCCCACGCGACCTCGACGCCACCCTCGCCGTCGGAAGTGACGACGGCTACAAAATATGGATCGACGACCAAGTCGTGGCCGACCTGGTCGTCTTCCGCGGGTCGGCAGCCGACCAGGAAAAACACCCGGTCAAACTGACCAAAGGCCGCCATCGCCTCCTCGTCAAGGTCCACAACGACATCGCCGGCCACGAACTGTTCCTGCGATTCCTCGACGCCGACGACAAACCGATCACCGACTACGTCGTCCGACTGACCCCTTGAACCGGCTCTATACCCCAGCCGAAATGAACCGCACCCGAACACGCCCGGTGACGCCCTTGGGTATTGACGATCAAGCCGACGGCCGATAGCATCGCACCGAGCGCCACGACACGGTAAAGAGGATGCGGTGACGGTGGAACGGGCAACCAACGACAGACGACGAACCTTCGCAATCACGGTCACCGGTCCGCTCGATCCGGACCTCCTGGGTCCGACCCTCGCCCACGAACACCTCTACTGCGACATCTCCGCGCACTCCGGCCGCCAGGACAACGTCCTGAACGACGTGCCGCGAGCCGTCGAGGAACTCCGCTACTTCCAAGCCGCGGGAGGGCGGACGATCATCGAGGCGACGCCGGAAGGGATCGGACGCGATCCCGCCAAACTGCGCGACATCAGCCGGGCCTCCGGCGTCCACGTCGTCTCCGGTATCGCCTTCTACACCGAATCCACCTACCCACCCTGGTTCCGCTCCTGCCCGGACGACTCCACCAACACCGACCGCCTGGCCGACTACTTCGTACGCCACATCCAGGACGGCTGCGACGGCGTGCGGGCCGGCGTCATCGGCGAACTCGCCAGCCACAACGCCCCCGGCGGCCACCCACGCGACTATCGCCTCACCGACGCCGAAACTATCCTCTTCCAGGCAGCCGCCCAAGCCCAGCGCGCCACCGGCGTCGGCGTCATCACGCATGCCTCCCTCGGACGCGGCGGTCACGCTCAGCTCCGCATCCTTGAACAGTTCGGAGCCGACCCCGCCCGCGTCTGCATCGGACACTGCGACGCGGAATGCCGCCAGAACCCCGAACACGACATGGCCTACTACACCGGCATCCTCGACTGCGGCGCGTTCTGCGCCTTCGACATGATCGGATGGACCGACCTGGTGCCCGACGACGTGCGGGCCGATCGCATCGCATGCCTGGTCCAACGCGGATATCAGGAACAAATCGTCCTCTCCACCGACACCTGCCGACAGTCGCAGCTTCACGCCAACGGCGGAAGAGGTTACGACTATCTGTGGCGTTCCTTCCTTCCACAGCTTCGCCAACGCGGCGTCACCGACGAACAGATCCGGGCCATGCTCGTGGCCGCCCCCAGAAGACTTCTCACCG
>JAAYCJ010000275.1 GCA_012729815.1 Phycisphaerae bacterium
CAGCGACTTCCCGTGGGGGCAAAAAGACACCCCCAGTAGCTGGGGGTGCCCGATGGCCGGGGCCGGTCTTCCCTGGCAGGCTTCCCTTGTGAACCCCGGCCTATCTGGCGGTAACCGTAACGGCGGCTGCCGCCGTGAATTTCTCGCCTTCAGTCGTCAGGCCGCCAAGGACCACTTCCGTGGCGTCCGAGGCGATCTGCAGATCCGGCACACGGAACTTCAGCACCAGATCCATGTCCCCGTCAAAGTCGACGTCCACGAACTCGGCGTGGAGCTTGCCGCTCTTGCCGCGGCTGGCTACGGGCGCCCCGGCCAGGTTCACCGTGGGCACGTCGACGTCCGCCACGTCGAAGGTATCCGTGGTGGCGACGACCGCTTCGATCATGCCGCGCGACCGGGTGTTGATCACGGTCTCGGCTGCTCCGTCGCCCAGCACCATCTCGACGGTCAGGACCTGTGGCGCCGGCGGTTCGCCGAGCAGGATGGTCACCGTGTCGTGCCGCCAGTTGGCCACGTAGGCGCTGGACCCGTCGGGGCTGATTGCGACCGCGTACGGCATCGACAGGTTGTCCGTCCCCGACGGGATCGTCTCGACCACGGCGTTGGTCGCGGTCTCGATCACGGTCACGGTGCCGGCGTCATGATTCGCCACGAACAGGTATTCTCCGTCCGGGGTCAGGGCCAGGGCCTGCGGGCAGTCGATCGCGGGCACCGTGGCCAGGACGGTGTCACCGGCCGTCGAAATCACCGACACCGAGTCGCTGCGGGAGTTGCCCACGTACAGCAGATCGCCCATCGCTGTGATTGTCACAGGAATGGTGAACGACCCGGCGGTGATTTCGTTAGTGACCGCCAAGCTCTCGGTGTCGATCCGCAGGACGTTCCAGAGGTTGGCCACGTACAGCACCTTGCCGTCCGGCGTGAGGGCCATGCCCTCGGGGCGGCCGGGCACGGCGATCTGCTGGGCTACCGCCAACTCGGCGGTATCGACGACCGCGACGCGGCTGGAGTAGTGGTTGGCCACGTAAACGCGGCTGCCATCGGGGCTTGCCAGCAGTCCGAGCGGGTCGTAGCTCAGATCGCTCACCGGAATAACGGCGATCAGCGAGCCATCAGCGGTGTCGATCACCTGCAGACTGCAGCCGTAGTAGGTGACCACGTACGCCCGCGCCCCATCCGGCGAGAACGCCACGCCCACCGGTCCGTCGCCGCCCGCGATAATACTGGCGATGCTGTGGTCCGAGGTCTGGAAAATCGTGACCGAATCGTCAAACATGTTGGCCACCCAGACCTGGCTGCCGTCGGGGGTGTACGCCAAGGCCGAGGGGCCGTCGCCTACCGGCACCGTGGCCAGGAACTCGTTCGGGTACGGCGCCCAATCGCCCTCCTTGGCCATGGCCGAGGGGTCCAGGCCGAAGCTGTCCAACTGGACCAGGGACGGCACGCAGCCGGTCAGCACGGCGCAGCCGATCGCGATCAGCATCAATATGCAGGCATGGGGATGTGGCGAACTCATCTTTGGCTCCCTTCGGAAAAGTACGTGACGGTTTCAAGCTCGCCCTATCGCTGATCCGGCGTCCGAACGTCCTATAACCAGCCGTTTCGGGACTCCGGCAGGCTGTCTCACGCTCGCTCGTTCCACCCTAAATATACGATATCCTGTTGGGAAGGTCGGGGATTTGGCGAACATAGCGACTCCTGTCGGCGGGTACGGCACGCGACGGTCTCCCAATGGGGCAAACCGGTTTGTCATCGGAGTATGCCATGTCTTCTGGAAGCCCGACGCACACCCGCAGTACGATCGCCCAGGTTGCACGCGAGGTCGGGGTGTCCAAGAGCACGGTGAGCCACGCCTTCAGCGGGCGGCGGTACGTCAGCGAGTCGGTGAAGGCCCGCGTTTTCGCCGCCGCCCGGCGGCTGAACTACCGGCCGTACTACGCGGCCCAGGTGCTGGCTCACCGGCGGACGCGGACGATCGGGGTGGTGATCCGTGAACTGGCGGGCGATTTCACCCTTCGTCAGTTGGAGGCGGTGGCCCGCGCCGCTGATGCTCGAGGCTATCGCGTTACTCTCGGTTTCGCCGGGAACCACGACCGGAAGGTTCGCGAGCATCTTGAGAGTTTCGCCAGCGGCCAGGCCGACGGTGTGCTGGTTCTGACCGCCGCCGTGTCGGATGAACTGATTCGCGAGTTCGCCGAGCGCGGCTGTGTTCTGGCCACGCCGATGCGCGTGATCGAGGGGGCTGAAGATCTTTGTCCCGTCCGCGTTGAAATCGCTGAGGCCTTCGGCTCGCTGTTGGAGCATCTCTATCAACTCGGCCATCGGCGGTTCGGCTTTGTCTGCGGACAGGTTCGCGAGGTGCGGGATCGCTACGATCGTTTGCGTCGGTTCGTGGATGAGAAGGGTCTTGAACTGGATGACCACTGCGTCGTAACCGGCCTCGATAGCGTCGAGGAAGGCGACGCCGCGGCCGGTCGGCTGCTCGAGCGCCAGTCGGGCATCACGGCCTTGGTCTGTTCGAACGACAACCTCGCGGTCGGAGTGCTGACCGCGGCCCGCCGGATGGGCTTGGCTGTGCCGGACGATCTGACCGTGACCGGTTGCGACGACGTACCGATCGGGCGGTACTGCACGCCGCGTCTGACGACCATCCGCCTGCCGATCGCGCAGATATCCGAAGCCGCGGTCAACCACCTGATCGACCGGATCGAGGGCGCGGACCGCCCGATCATCGTCCGCATCCGGCCGGAGTTGCTGATCCGGGAATCGTCCGCTCCTCCGCCCTCGCCGGCGAAAGTTTTGATATCGGGAGAACAATAACGTGACCATTCGAAGCAAGAGCAGAAGCGATGTGCCTGGGATCGTGAAGACCGGGCCGGGGTCTTTGGCGGCTTTTACCCTCATTGAGCTCCTCGTGGTCGTCGCGATCATCGCCGTGCTCGTGGCCATGCTTCTGCCGGCGCTCAACGCCGCGCGGTCCGCAGCCAAGCTGGCCGTCTGCAGCTCGCGCCTCCGTGAAGCCGGGAGCGGCATGATGATCTATGCCCAGGAGTGGAACGATTACCTGCTGCCCGCACTGAAGGTGGGGCCGGCGGGCGAGTGGTA
>JAAYCJ010000276.1 GCA_012729815.1 Phycisphaerae bacterium
CGTCCACGTACATCCGTATGCCGGAGTCGCAGTCCCACGTGACCGCGAAGTGGTGCCACTCGGTATCCTCGGGCATCTGGCAGGTGAGGTAGCCGCAGTCGCCGGGCAGGTGAAGGTCGAGCCGCAGGGCCGCGAACTCGCCCCAGTACCACAGGCCGAAGTTCCCCGGCTGGCAGAAGTTCATGTTGTTGCCGAAGAACGAGTGGCTCTGCCAGAACCAGCGGAGGTCGTCGGCTTTGAAATAGAATTCGATCGTCCCGCGATTCGGATCGAATAGCGGGTTCCATTCGGCGGGCAGCCGCAGGCCGCCCTGGCCGAGGGTCGCCGCCTGACCGAACCGGCCGGGCGCGTAGGAGATTTTCGCCTCCGGCAGCGGGGCGCCATCGGGCGATCCCTCAGCCGTCACGTCGCCGTCAAAGCGGAACAACAGCGTGCCGGCCTCATCGAAGTCCGGCCGGGCCGACCATGCCAGCTCCTGAGCCGTCGCCACACCGGACGCCAGCATCCATCCGATCGCCGCGGCCAACCCTACCGACTTGACCATCCGTGAACCTTTCAAAGGACTCTCGTGAAAATTGCACGTCACCGGTGCTACTGCTCCGTACTGATCCAACTGTGGACCCACGCGATCGTCTCTCGCGTGGTCGGATGCGACGGCATCGGGACCACCCGCGGCTGACCGAGCCACTCGACGTGCAGATCGCAGAATAGCACGTTCGTGCCTCGATAGGCGTGCGTCTGGCCGTAGGTTCCGTAGTATTCGTGCCCACCCGTCTCCGCGGCGTTCCAATTGCCGTGCATCCATCCGCCCGCCTTTTCCGTCGTCAACAGATGCTTGGCCGGCTCCACCAAGTGGCCGTAGGTCCACGAGGGATAGAAGTGCACCGCATCGTTGCGGCCGAGGGTGTCCGGGCCGAGCCAGATCGCCCGCGTGTACTGGCCGGCGGCGTTCCAGTTCGACTGGAACGATGCGTTTTGGCTATACGACCGCGTTTCGCGTCCGTCCGTGAACGTCGTCTTGTCGGCTGGACAACGGAACACCGCTGTGGCCTTGGTGTACTCGAACACGTACGAATCCCACGTCCGGCCATCCTTCCACCATGCCGGATTGACCGGATGGCGGACGACGTTGGGCGGATAGACGCTGTAGGCATCCGTGTAGAAGCAGTAGCCCAGCGCGATCTGCTTGAGGTTGCTGCCGCAGACCGCCTGGTGGGCCTGGGCCCGCGCCGCGGTCAGGGCCGGCAGCAGGATCGCCACCAGGACGGCGATGATCGCCACGACCACCAGCAGCTCAATCAACGTGAACGCCATGCATCGCTTTGGCATCGTTTGACCCTCGGACCTCAACCCTTGTTTTCCAGCGATTCCAGGATCTCCGGGCTGATGAACAGCTCCGGCGTGATCATCTGTTGGAGAACCTGGCCCGGCTGGCAAGTCAACAGGAATCGGGCCGCCGTCGAGCCCATTTCGTAGGCCGGCTGGCTCAGGTAGAGCACCGAATCGGGCAGCCACCGCGAGCTGTGCGAATCGTCGAAAATGGCCACCACGAGCTGTTCCGGAATGGCAATCCGCTTGCTCCGCAGGGCCCGCAGGCCGCCCATCGCCAGTTCGACGTTGGTATAATAGAGCACCCGCGGCATCGTCGGGCGGCTGCCCAACAGGCTCAGCGTGGCTGAGACTCCCGCGTCGATCAGGACGCGGCGGCGTTCGACGTCCCACTCGGGCGGCACCTCGATCCCTCGGGCGGCCAGGGCCTCGACGAACCCACGATGGCGCTCAAAATGGCCGGGAAACACCCGGTCGGCGGTGATGACGGCGAACTCGCGGCAGCCGAGGTTGGCCAGGTAGTCAGCCATGTCGCGGCTGCTGCCGTAGTTGTCGACGTCGATCCAGCCGATGTTCGGCCGGTCGAAGCGGTGCTCGATGACCACCTGGGCGATGCCATCGTCGGCAACCGCCTCGAGCATGCTGTGGAACTGGATCGGGGCCTGCAGGTGAATCAGGCAGTCCACCCCGTGCTCCTTGCAGAAATCGCTGAACGCCCCGCGCCGAAACGGAATCTGGGCCATGTCGGTCATGTTGATGACCTTGACCGCCGAATCGCAGCCGGCAGCCGCCTCCACCAGGCCCGTCACCAGCTCGCGGGTGTAGACCCCGTCCATCCGACCGGGCCGAAGGTCCGGGATGGTCACCCCCACGGTCAGGCTCCGCCGCCGCGCCCGCTTCGGCTGGAAATTCTCTTTCTCCAGCGTTTTCAAGACCTTACGGCGAGTGTCCGGATTGACCTTGGCCGAGTTGCTCAGCACGCGCGAGACCGTCGCCACCGAAACCCCCGACCGCTCCGCAATCCGCCGAATGCTCATAATCAAACCCGCCTGACTGCATGACCTGCAAGTTAGATGTAATTTTCACGGTCGTTACA